>JBBISZ010000056.1:8265-11744 GCA_037441045.1 Deltaproteobacteria bacterium
ATAGATATATCAAAAGAAACTGTACTCTTTATCTCATCATTTGTAGCCGGCTCTCTGTTAAACATTACAAGAATGAATGCGAGATAATAATATAGGGATACAATCGTCATCAGTATTGCAATAATGGATGTCGTGATAAGACCCGATTCTATAGCCGATTTAAAGATAAATAACTTTGCAAAAAATCCACCAGATGGGGGCAATCCAGCAAGAGAAAAAAGTGCAATTGATAAGGATATTGCATAAAATGGGGATCTAAAGAATAGACCATTAAAATTATAAATATTCTGGTTTTCTCCACCACTCTTTTCAAGAATAGAAAAAATGCCAAAGGCAACAAGATTCATAAAAGAATATATAATTAAGTAGAATACAATATTTGCCTCAATCTGTACTCGCGCCTCAATCTGAGAAGTAAGATATGCCAGAAGACCGAGCATAATAATACCCGCATTTGCAATACTTGAATATGCCAGAAGTCTCTTCGCATTTGTCTGATGAAGTGCAATAAGAGTAGAAACAACAATAGTAGTAATAGTTAAAAATTCAAAAATCCTGTAAATTATATGATAATCTGCAAATAACGGCTCATAAAAAATCTTTGAAAAGATATTGAACATCACGACAACAGTAGCAACTTTTATAGAGGTAGATGCAAAACCTGAGACACCTGAAGGAGAGCCTTCATAAAAATCAGGTAGCCACATATGATACGGCACAATTCCGAGTTTTAAGAGTAAAACTGAGATTATCAGAAGTAATGCAACAAGCATTGATAAATTTCCAGCATTTATGCTCCTACCAACAAATCCGAGGTTATGCAGACTCAACATATCAGAATTTACACCGATGGAGAGCATATATCCATATATCAGTCCTGCACCCAATAGGGCTATTGCAAACAGTACCGAACTGAATATAAGATACTTTATTGTCCCCTCTATTGAAAGTCTTCTATGAGTATTTCTGCCCGATAATACAAAGAGCGACATTGAGGCTATTTCAAGACCTATCAGTAATAATATCAACTCAGAAGCAATTATCATTATCTGCATTCCACATATACCGAAGAGAACGAGAATCGCAGAATTTCCCCCATCGTCCTTTATAACTTCTCTTGAGGAATCCATTGTTATTAGCGTAAATATACCTGTTATAAACAATACAATTGTAGAAATAGAAGTCAGGTTATTAACTGTAACCATATGACCAAGATATGGCTGATTATTATTAAGCAACCTGAAAATCTCTATGATTATGCCTGCAAATAGAACAAATATTGATAAAATATTTACAAATCTACCATTGCCCTGCCTCACAAATGAGAGCAACAAAAGGAGCAAAAAAGCCGAACCAAAAATAAAGGTAGTCGTAAAAATATTTGAAATGAGCTCAAGCATTATCTCAGTCCTGAATTGAACAGTTGAATTATTCTTTCAACTGATGGCATAATCCTCTCTACTATAAAATCGGTCTTTACACCCATAACCACCATAAATACTGCAAATGGCATCAATACTACAAACTCAGATCCTTAAGTAAATGATTCTCTTTCTTAAGATTTGGACCAAAAACTACTTTCTGATATGCCCATAACATATAAACTGCCCCAAGCACTATACCGGAGGCTGCAAGATATACGAAAATCCTGCCAGAATTTACGGTTTCACTCATAAATGGAGATGAAAATGAACCGTATAAAATCATAAACTCACCGGCAAACCCGGAAGTAAACGGAACAGCAATTGAGGTAAGTGTTGCAATCATAAAGAATGTAGAAAATACAGGCATTACAGACGCAATACCACCAAATTCTGCAATATCCTTTGTGTGCCTTCTCTCATATAAAATACCCACAATAAGGAATAGCGCACCCGTAGAAAGCCCATGGGAGAGCATCTGATAAATTGCACCTGTCATAGATACCTTACTCATTGCAAATATGCCAAGTACAATAAGTCCCATATGAGAGATGCTTGAATATGCTACGAGCTTTTTCAGGTCTTTCTGCACATAGGATGCCATTGCAGCAAAAATAACACCTATCACAGAGAGTATCATTACCAAAGGGGCAAAGCTGAGCACCTCCTGTCGAAATACGGGCAGTACAAATCTAATAAATCCATAATACACCATCTTAAGAATTATTGCAGCAAGTATAACAGAGCCACCCGTTGGAGCCTCCACATGAGCATCAGGTAACCATGTGTGTACGGGGAATAATGGCACCTTGATTGCAAAAGCCAGAAAGAATGCACCAAATATCAGTAGTTGTTCCTTATATGTAAGGCTAACTTTATAAATATCCTCAATCTTAAAACCTCCGGCAATTTTTCCAAGATAGAATATCCCCAGAAGCATCAGGACCGAGCCAATTGAAGTATAGAGTACAAACTTAAATGTGGCATACACCCTTCTCTCACCTCCCCAGATGGAAATTATAAAGTACATTGGGATAAGCATTGCCTCCCAGAAGAGGAAGAAGAGTACAAGATCGAGTGCCAGAAATGTCCCGAGCATTGCGGTTTCAAGCAGAAGAAGCATAGAATAATAAAGTTTTTCATTGTGCTTGATGTAATTATAGGAAGAGAGTATTACAATACTCACCGATATAGTTGTAAGAATCAGGAGAAACAGGCTTATTCCATCCACACCAATGTAATACGAAATATTCAGAGATGATATCCACCTCAAAGATTCAACAAATTGAAAATCTGATAAACCTTTTGTAAAAATACTGAATATATAAAGTGAAAGTACAAAAGGAATCAGTGACCATATAAAAGACAGATTTTTTATGAGCCCTTTTTCTTCTGATGGAATTGAAAGCAATAATAATATTCCTATTGCAGGAGAGAATATTAACAATGTCAGAATAAATCCACCTTCCATCTATCTATCTTCCCATAATAAAATAGAGCATAATTGCCAGGCCTATAATTCCTATTCCTATAATCCTGTAAAGTTGTCCGTTTTGCACAAGTCTCAATAAATATCCGATTACATATGTAATCCTTACTGATAACCCTATAAGTACCCCCTCAATTATAAATCTATCAACAAGCTTGAAAAGTGCCTGTGAGACATAATAATATGGTTTTAATATTAAAAGGTCGTAAATTTCATCGACAAAATACTTATTGTAAAGCAATCGGTGGGCGTTATAAAACCTTGTACTCAATGTTTCAACAACTGGTGAGTCACCTTCATAATATAAGTATCTACCCAGAAACCATCCAGCAAAGGCAACAGCCACTGATATTATAATAAACATTATCTCAAGTGAGATATCCGAACTTACAGCCCCAAATGAGGCGATAGAGGGTTCAAGTAAATGTTCAATATTGTTAGTTAAGTGTATGTTTTTAATGAATATTTTTGCAGGTCCTTCAATTATGTGGGCGATTCCTGTCCCCATCCCGAGAGGACCTGATATTGAAAATAGAATGGTCAGAATCATTAGTGGTATTAACATAACT
>JBBISZ010000057.1:0-11666 GCA_037441045.1 Deltaproteobacteria bacterium
CAATAACTTTTGCATCTGGTATGGCGGCTGTAAGTGCGGCGGTAGGTATATTTATTAAATCTGGTGATGAAGTAATATCCCACAGGACAGTTTATGGCTGTACATACTCATTATTTACCAACTGGTATCCAAGATACAACATAAAGGTTCATTTTGCAGATCTCACAAAACCAGAAAATTTAAAGAAGTTAATTAACAGGAGCACAAGGGTAATATACTTTGAAACACCGACCAATCCTACAATGGAATTAATTGATATTTCGGAGATTGTAAGTATTGTAAAAGAGGCAAATAAGAAGAGAAAGCAAGATAATCAGATTTATACAGTTGTAGATAATACATTTGCAACGCCATTCTGCCAGAGACCTCTTACGCTCGGAGTAGATGTAGTATTACACAGCCTTACAAAAAACATAGGAGGATTTGGCACCGATGTGGGCGGCGCAGTAATTTCAAGAGATGAATTTGAAAGCCCTCTTATGCTCTACAGAAAAGACTTTGGAGGACAACTTGCCAGCAAGACCGCATGGACAATCTATGTATATGGTCTTCCAACACTCTCAATGAGACTCAAAAGACAACAGGAGAGCGCAAAAGAGGTAGTAGAATTTCTGCAAAGTCAAAAATTAGTAGAGCATATTAAATACCCGGGAATAAAGGGAACCAGAGATTATGAAATTGCAAAGAGGCAGATGGTAGACTTTAATGGAGAATTTGCACCGGGCAATATGCTTGCCTTCAAGATAAGGGGGAATTTTGATCAGTCTCATAACAGAGCAAAAAAATTTGTTAATTACATTGCTAAAAATGCATATACATTGACACTCGCAGTGAGTCTGGGACAGCTCAGAACATTAATAGATTATCCAAGTGCGATGACACACGCGACCATACCGCTAAAAGAACAACCAGCCCATGGTGTAATACCAGGACTTATAAGATTATCAATAGGTTCAGAAGAGCCAAAGGATATTATTGGAGACCTGAAAGAGGCTTTCTCAATTATTTCCAGATAAAATAATACCCTGTCTGGAATAAACCAGACAGGGATCTTAAAACCTCCTTTCCAGATTCCTACTTTTTAGAAGACCATACCAAGATTTATATGAAACTGCCCACCATAAAATTCATAGTCAAATACATATACGCTGCCGTTATTATCCACCTTGATTTTGCCAAATGTATCGTGGTATATATATCCAAAGTCAATATTTGCGGCAATCTCATTTGAAATAGGAAATTCCATGCCCAGAAAGGCGGCTATGTTATACCCAAATGAATTTCTCCATGTTTCACCATCATCATCCAGATCTGCACTCGGGATATTTATAGAAAATCCAGGATTAAGTTTCAGATAACCTGTAATATTAGATGCCAGAGGTTTATTCAGCCTTACAACAGGAGATATATCAACCATCTTGCTTGAGGCATAATCCTCATCGTCCAGTTCCTCCGTGTTCCACCAGAATAATCTACCTTCTAATCCGAGCGAAATATTGGGTGAAAACTTATATAAATAGAATGCACCCAACCCTTTAGTAGTTGAATAAGTATCATTTGCTTTACTCTCCAGCTTTCCATGATGTCTCAACTTCCAATTTACCTCTTCACCAAATCCAACAGAAGTTGATATCCCAAATTGAGTGTTCTGCTGGGCAGTGGCTACAACCGAGATAGCAAAAAACAGTGCACTGAAGAAAAAGGCTCTTGAAAAATACATAACAATACCTCCTTAAATAAGTTAATAACTGTGTCGACCAGCCTAAAAAGCCGACATATTTTGCTTCTTCCATCAATTATTGTGCCAGATTTTAACACCTGCTAATTCCTGCAAAATCATATTAACTTTTTCACAAAAAGTGCCAGGTACTTTTTGGGGGTATTTTTTCAGAATTCCTGCTCTAACACATTGATATCATTGGGAAATTTTTAAGCAATAACAACATGCCTCAATTATAAGTGCCAGGTACTTTTTTTCCTTTTTCCTTTTTTACTTCACTCTAAAGTGACCAGGCACTCACTCCTGTAAAAGAATTTATTGAAAATATGCCTTATGAAAATAGACTAATCTCTTAATAGAATCAAGGTACTATTTATTAACTAAAATATAAAATAAATTTATGTAAGATTTTAGAACTATTGATTTTCTCAATAAATATTACAGACATCTACAAAATAGAGTAGTAATTCAATCTGAAATAATACTTACTTTTTCCCAACTTTAATAAAATCATTGCTAAACAACCATTAAAATAATATTTTATTTATCAGGTTTTGCTTTATTACTTTCCATAAGAGGTGTTGCTATGAAATATTTTATGAATTTCTACTTATTGTTTATTTGTCTTGTGCCCTTTTCCTGCCTTAGAGATAGAGATGTAAAAGATTATGCGGTATTATTGGATTGTAATAAAATTTACATTGCTGTAAGTTACAGCAACAGTTGTATTAACCTTAAATGGGAGTGCAACGGAAATATCTCGGATAATTTTAGAATAATTAGAAAATCTCCAATTAAAAACAAAATCACTGCTGCAGAATTCACAACTCAGGAGACCGAATATACAGACTGTTCAATACTTGAAGGGTTGAGCTATCAATATCAAATAATCTACAAAGACAAATACTCTGAATCCAAAATTATAAAAACCGAACCAGAGAGCGATTTTGATCATATAGTCTCATCTGCACATATGGTTGGGGAAAAACTTGAAATTGAGCTCAACTATACTCCTCTCTCAGAAAATCCCTTTGACTACGATCAATTAAATATTAAGGCAGAATTTATCAAGCCTGATGGAAATCTGGAAGTGGTAACAGGTTTTTATTATACAGATTACGAATTCGGGATAGATGAGAATGGCAGAGAGAAGCTCACTAAAGGGGAGAGTAAAATAAAGATCAGATATTTCCCTGATACCTCGGGTGATTTTATTGTAAAGTTTTTCATAAAAGATGGAGATGATGAGTTATCTTCAGGATATTATGCATTCACAATAGGGGAAGGAACTCCAGTGGAATATGTTAGTGTAAGTAGTGAAAATCCCTACTATTTCAAAACCGGAAAAGACTGGTTCTTTCCTGTAGGTTTTAACATAGGGTGGGCAAAATCAAATGGGCTTTTTGAATTTCAACATTATATGGACAGGATGAGAGAGGTAGAAGCCAACCTTTTCAGGATGTGGATGATAAAGTGGAGCAATGCATTAGAGTGGACAGCAGGAAATGGGAATGGAGATTATAAAGGACTTATGAGATATGCACAGGACAATGCTGCAAGAATTGATAAAATTCTGGAATACGCTGAAAATAACAGAATAAAAATATTACTTACATTTGGTTCTTATCTCGAATTCACCACAGGTGGTCAGTGGAATGAAGGTGCGTGGATTGAAAATCCTTACAATGCAACAAATGGAGGTCCCTGCAAAACCCCTGAAGATTTTTTTGTAAATGAAGAGGCAAGAAGAATCTACAAGAACAGATTAAAATACATTTCAGCAAGATGGGGCTACTCTCCCTCTATATTTGCATATGAATTTTTTAACGAGACAAACGCCCCTTTTGAATGGGTAAAAGAGATGTCTGCCTTTTTAAAGAAAACTGATCAGAGTAGACATATGATCTCCACCACATACGGAGATGACAGAATCTTTTCGCTCAAAAATATAGATTTTACAATGGCTCATCTATACGGAAATCCTCCTGATCTTATAAAGGATTATCCTGTCGCCATCGCACAGTTGATAGAACAATATACATCTAAATACAATAAGCCCTTTTTGCTGGCTGAATTCGGGATTGATTGGACAAAATCAGACTCAGAATATGATCCAGATGCAACAGGTACAAACCTACACAACGGAGTTTTCACTGCTCTTTCAAATGGCTCAGCTGGAAGTGCCATGCTATGGTGGTGGAACGATTATATAGACAGATACGACCTGTATAAAATCTTCAAGCCATTAAGCAAAATTATCAATCTGTTTGGAGGTTTTGAGTCTGTGAAACGAATTAGTAGCAATAATATTACCCACTCGGAAAAACTCAATATTTATACAATTGGATCAGATAAAAAGTTGTTAATCTGGATTCAAAACAAAGAGTATAGTTGGTATAATATTTTTAACAGGATTGAGATTGAGCCTGTGCCATTATCTGAACTGGCTATTACAAATCTTAATATCAGTTGCACCGGAGAGTTAAAATATGTAGATACCTTAACAGGAGATATAATAGATAACCAAAACATCACCATAGATGGAGCACTCAACCTAAAAACCCCAGAAATAAAGACTGATATACTCTACATTTTTAAGTGTGCAGAATAATATTTTGCTTGTTCATAATATTTGTACAAATTTGAAATTATAGGAAAACTGTCTCAATAATAAATCTAAATATCCTGTAAGATTCAATCTCGTCTATTTATTTGCCAGATACTTATAATTAAAGAGTTTTGGTTAAAGTCTTTTTTCTACCTTTATCTTTAATTTACATCTCCACATAAATTCAATATGAATAAATCCGTTTTCATCATTTCTTTCATGGGGAATTATGAAAATTAAAACATTAATAACTATTCCTCTTTATCACAACCCGTTCTGTCTCGTTTTCTGATTCAAAGTGGAGGATATTCAGCCCGGGCTCAACTGTAACCGTTCGCTCTTTTACAATTATACTCTGATTTGTATCTTTATTGCTAAAAATGGCTAAATATTCACTCTCCTCATCAGAGATATAATGAATCAAAAAATCACCTTCTTTATAAGACTCTGTATATATAGCCTGTGTTTCTGGTTGTGGTATCAACAGAGTCACAAAATATGAAGACTCTTTACATCTTGCCTCTGCAATGAGCATCTCATTTGTGCCCCACTCTCCCCATTGCTTTGAATATTCCTCTTCTCTGGATGAGAGATTTATCTCTTCACCGGTTGTCAAAACAGATATCTTGAGAATGACATCCCCTCTCTTATACTCTGCCTTATTCTCCTCAATTAGAAGATAAGAGTCAGGTATATCCCCACCACCGGCACCATTTATCTGCACAGATACAATGTGATTATTAGAATCATTTGTCAGGATCTCATCAAAGAGTAAAAAGTATCTCTTCCTGAGTCTAATGATACTCCTTTTTATATCCGCACCATCATAAGAGGTTGTCCCTGATATATAATCAATCGTGTTACCTGATATCATATCAGAGATAAAAGCATCTGCCCCTATTTTATTATACACTGCGTTGTACTGAGCCCCCTGACCATCAATGAGAATTACCGAATGATCCTTTGCATACTTTGTCTTATCATGATTTTCCCAGTTTATATAACCAGCATCAATTATCAATGGCTCTTTATATGCCCACAGAATCAGACTGAGTTCGTCAGGATGCTCATGTCCAAGCCCGTTTGTTCGAGCTTTATTATTCTCACCAATAAAGGCAAGATATATCGCTGAATCTTCAAAGCCATCTCTCAATAATGCTAATCCCCCCTCTTTGTCTACATAACTTTCTGGAATGTCTAAAGGTACATCTGGAGCAAGATCATCTGTAAGAAGTAGAAGTGAAAGGGTATTAAGTCTGTTTGTATTAAAATTACACGCCTCTTTATACCATTGCCACAAGAAATCGGGCTCTTCAAATATTCTATACAGTATAGCTCCGTGCAGACACTCAGGATTTGCATCATCAACAGGATTCATCAGCCCATTCGGTTGAGTGGATATAAGGGCTGTTTTGTAAATATTCTGTATCAAGGGATTGGTAACAAAGTCTTTTATCATCACAATCTTACCCGAATGAGGAGATCCGCCCGAGATATTTTCAACTCCATAATAAGGAAATTCTCTTCCTTTACTAAATCTGTGATATGCATACATAAACGGTAGAAGTGAATTATCAGTATAATTGAGATAGCTCCATCCCTCAGCATAGACACCATTTGCATTCTGAAAATCCCCTATTAGAAAATCTATCCCTGTCATCGCAGAGGAGATCTCAAATGCAGCCTGTTCTCTATCATTGAGGAGCATTGCACAGAGGCCAAGCGCCCCAAGTACTTTTATTTTGTGATTATTGTTAAGATATGCAAGTTCTACAGCATAGGTACCATTATGTGTAATCTCCCTAAAATAATCCAGCCTCTTTGTAAGATTCTCCTTTGCCACTTTCAAATCTTCTTCTCCTACTCCTCTTGAGGATGCAACATACTCATAAGCCTGACAGAAGGAGACCAGAGCCTCAGATTCATACAGATTGTATTTGGCAGTAGATGAGACATCTGTTGGATCAGGAAAAGATATACAAATGGCATCAACTGCTTTTTTTGTATATGAACCATCATCATAAAGCCATCCAAGAAATGCTGCCGACTCTGCAATCTCTCCGAGTTCGGGCGATATCTTTACATCAAACTCCTCACCATACTGCAATAGAGCCATATCTGCTTTAACTCTTATTCTCTCATAAATAGTGTAATACGGCTCTCTTTTCTCACCTATTCGGTTTTTTAAGTGCTGCTTTATCTGTTCACCTTCAACATTATCAAAGAACAACCTCGGATGAGAATTTATCTCAGGGTGCCACGCTTTTGCAGATGCTGGATTTAGCGGGTCTGTTCTCCCTTTATATTCATCTCCGTCATTTACACCATCCTTATCTGTATCAGGATCAAAAGGGTCTGTTCCAATAATCAATTCTCTTCTATCTGGTATTCCATCCTTATCAGAATCAACAAATCTATTATCAATATCTATATTTTGAATATCTGACAGCTCTATATCATCATACTGAACATCAGAAATAATTTTATCAACGATATCTACGGCATCTTCAATTCTGTTATCGGATGAACAGAAGATCAAATACAGCGGAGATAGAATAATAGGTAAGAAAAACAAAAGGTTCTTAAAATAATTCACAGTTAAGAATTTCATCAGAGAGGTTTTCGCTCACAATAGCATAATGATGGCTGACATACAAATCCATCGGGGCAACCTCCACAGTCCTCCTTGCAAATACAGGTACAATTTGAAAGATCTGCTTCATGGGATTCATCACATTTAAGCTCTTCAGCACTGCATTTACAGGTGCAATTATCAGGGTCAGGTTTATATCCTATGTTGCAGGTAATATTTTGATCACAACCACAGGAGCAATCCTGCATATTACAAATAAAGTTTGTTTTGCAGGCACCCCCGCATTCAGATGGACAGACCCATGTACAGATATTTTGATCACATACATAGTTTTGACCCGGTCTGTTCCCATCACAATCGGGAGGACATTCGCATTTTCCAGTATCGTAATTGCATTTAAGAGGTGGAGTGCACTCCCCACAATCTTTATATGGCAGATTATTATCTATCCAGTATCTATATGAAACCGCAATCCTGCTCTGAGGCTTTTCGGGTCTACAATCTCCATAAAAAGAGATACGATTAAATACTCCATCGTAGTCAAAACCATTCTGAGGATTACGAGGTGTGGGTTGAGGACAGTTTTGAGGGGGACTCTCCTGAACCACTTTAATGGATGCTGAGATTGGATATTTTGAGAGAGAGATACCTGTTGCAGCAATTGCAAAGTCCACAATCGCCTCCATTGTAGTCTCTATTGAAACATTGTCCTTAATTAATCCCTGAATCCCCTGGGTCTGCTGCACAAGAATATCGTATAGTGAAGGATTCTTTGTTTCACCACCGCAATTATTTGTTGAACAAATTATTGCATTTGCTATAAGTCCATCAATATCAGAACGATTTGCAATTTCTCTAAATATCTCGGGCCATGTAGGAAGATTCTTACCCCACCAGGGTCCATCATTGGCATCAGATGGTGGATTTCCTGCAATATACTCAGATTCCCTATTGCTCTGATCTCCCGCATCCGATAGAAAGATTATAACAACTTTTGCACCGTATCTGATCTTCTTGCTATTTTCTGGCTCACCTTTGTTTGGAGTTGGTAAAAGCGGTACTGCATTGTTTTTTGGATTGAGCATAGCATCGTAGAGTGACTCCACACCCTTTTCGGTCCCTGTACATTGTGCATCTCCAATACAGGAAAGATCGGTCAGATCACATGGTTGCTTGAACCACGCTTTAAACTCACTTAAATCTCGTGTAAAGCCAAATACTTTACCAAAGTTCTTTGTAAGAGTTGAGGAGTTTTTGAGTGTCTTTTGCCAGTAACCAGTTGTTATTGCCGCTATTCTAAAATCTACCTGTGAGTTTTTGAGTTTATCTACAAATGAAGTAGCAGCCAGATCCACCGCTTTTTGATAAGGAGACATAGAGCAGGAGTCATCAACTACCCATATAAAATCCACCATCGGATTTCCACTATTTCTAAGATCACACTGAACTCCAGTAGTATCAAACATCTGAGCAATCGCAGAACCATTTGTAATATCATCCATTGGAATCTTGAGAGATTGATTAGAATTTAACTCATCAGAAGAGACCAGAGAACCGACCAGAATAACTTTGTTGGATGAACGATAGATAATTTCGAGACGCAACTTCCAGTCTGATGTGTGATTGCCATTTTGCTCCACTCCATCTGCAAATGTCCCCACAACATTATTGCCCAGAAATGCCTTTGAAATCAGATTTAATCTACCTTTGAGGTCATCACCAGAGCCTTTATCATAATCATAAGCGGCTATAAGGGCAGAATATCCATCCCATGTTGTAAAACTCTGAATCACAGGATTTAAGATACAGGCAACTTTTTCAAGATAGCCTGATGGAATATTACACGGTGTATCTCCTCTAATAATCTTCTCCTCATCAATTACATTTGCTGCCTCCTTCTTCTTTTCAATTACAAATCCGCCCACTTTCTTGTCTTTGTGAACAAATATAAACCCCTTCTCCTCTCCATTTACAAGCAGTTTTGAGAGATTCATCTCCTGCGGAGGATTGTCTTTATAATCTTCAATCAGGGCAATCATTGAATCTGCCTGTTTTACATCATAGAAGTTTATCTTTACGAGTTTATCTGTTGAGCAGGCATCCTGTGCAGCACCAGTCCCATCATTCTTATTATTAGGATCAAGCTCATCGGGATCCACCTTTCCATTCTGATTGGCATCCTCTGCTCCATCCATAATACCGTCCCCATCCGAATCGGGTTTCAATGGATCTGTTGTAGTGGACGGATCCTGATCAGCCTTAAAGTTCTTACAATTTACCTCATCCAGATTTATTATCATCCCTCTCTCTATTCCATCGGTAAGTCCGTCTCCATCAGTATCTGGATTTGTTGGATTGGTCTCATTCTGGTCTACTTTACCATCTTTATTCTTATCCTCATCCCCATCGGGGATTCCATCACAATCTGAATCAAGTCTTTCTGGATCGGTCTCTCCAATATTTACAGTGCAGTCTGCATTCTTATCCTCCACACCATCGGGGATTCCATCCTTATCCATATCAGGATCCCTGGGGTCGTATCCACATAGATCCTCCTTCTCATCATCAATTCCATCTCCATCTGAGTCCAGATTTTTTACAAGGGGATCAGTCTCTCCTGGATCTACAATAAAATTCTGATTCCTGTCTTCATTTCCATCCTTTATTCCGTCTCCATCTGTATCACCCTTTGTCGGGTCGGTCTCATCTCCACCAGAATAGTCGGGATTTACAGGATCTTTTATATCAACTTTTCCATTGTGATTTCTATCCTCCCTGCCATCATCAATACCATCCCCATCAGTATCAGGATTTGTGGGATCCGTTCGTGTAGATGGGTCCTGATCGGCAACAAAATTCTTACACAGATCTTTATCGGCAGCGGAGATCATACCTGTTTCAAGCCCATCAGGAAGTCCATCTCCATCGGTATCGGGATTGGCTGGATCTGTCTCGCCAGAATCTACTTTGCCGTCCTTATTTTTATCCTCTTCACCATCTGAAATGCCATCGCAATCTGAATCAATGGAGATAGGATTTGTAGTTGTGGATGGATCAGCATCCGGCCTGAAATATCTCATACAGATCGGATCAATAGAGCTGGTCCTACCTGCCACAAAACAATCAATAATTCCATCACCATCTGAATCCGGATTCTGTGGATCGGTCTTCTTACCACCCGCATAGATAATAGAAAACTCTTCATAGTCAGAGAGTCCATCACAGTCTGAGTCAATATTTTTATTGTCAGGATTTTTTGGATCGGCATCCCTTATAATATAATCCATATCATACACATCCTCTATCTCCTCAACTCCAGAATCCCTATTAGCAACATCAGAGGTTAGAGAATCATCAAGAACTACAAAATCTCCAGTCTGGCTATCCTCTGGAACCACAGACGCCGACTCGGAACATGAAAATAATAAAGATGTAATTATCAAAAATGTAAAAACGATACCTTTATTAAAAAAATATCTCATCTTACACCTCAACAGTCTGGATTTTTTGCTTTCTTCATAAATCATAAATGGAATATTAACACAATAATATTTAAGTTTAAAGATGTTTTGATTGGGAGACTGATCTAAATAAATATTTAGATACAATGAAAACCAAAATAGAAATTTGTGTCACCAATTAAAAACATTAAAAAAGTTCTCCAATACAGCAAAGAAGTTGTATTTTTATACTTCTTTAATGGCTGTTGTAATCAAAAAGGCTGAAGGTCAGACAGATGAAAGAAAAAATGAAATTGAAAAAATACAAAAAATATTTTATTTAGCAGTTTTATGAAAGTACATCTAATTCTCATAACCATTCTATTGATAATCACAAACTGCTCGACAAGAGAAATTAATGATTACAATTCAGAGCATGACCAAGGCACATCCAGTAATGGGGATCAGTGCAATATTGCCGCCCGACTCAATATACCACTATAAAAAAATAATACTCTGATGTTATATGATTTCAGGCAGATTGTTCCATCCGATCTGATACCAAAGAATGCATATTTACAGATGAGCAATAACAATCTTGATGTAACTCTACACAATTGCAGGTTGTATCTGGCATTTAGAACCGCTCCAAGCCACTTTGCAAGTAGCGATACAGAGATCTAATATAGTCTCAACTGACAACATGCAGGAGTTTAGATTTGAAAGGAAAATTTCAATAAAAAGAGATATTAGAGAACCCAGATTTTTAAAAGTAAACAATACGCTCTTTCCATACTTTGCCGTACCTGGCACCAATCTAATTAAGTTTGAGCCAGAAGAAACGATGTCTATTTATTTAAATGATAAGAGTGTCTGGTCAAGACCCGAATGGCTATTTAAGAATACATTTATACCATGGAGAGGAAAGATCTTTAATAACACACCCACACTGATAGGTTATCCAGGAGGAGACAACATATATTCAGAACCTTCAGATTTGATAAAAGTATTCTGGTACAGAACATTAAACGGTAAAAATTTTGAACCATTTATAGAAAATACACCTGTCATACTCACAGGCGGTGTACCCGATACTGATATTGTAAAGATTGATGAAAATGAATATATTGCGGTCTCCAGAAATGAACTTGGAGACGAGGATGGCTTGGGATCAAAAATCTGCAGAATAAAGACTGAGAATCAAGTTCGAGTAAACTGTATATCCAACCTAAAAAAGTATGACTCACCACTTCCCGACTTTGACAGTTAAATTTAAAATATGCCGTTATTTCAAGATGTTAGAAC
>JBBISZ010000058.1:0-11608 GCA_037441045.1 Deltaproteobacteria bacterium
TACCTTCTTTGAAAAGCGCTACACTGCTATTGTTAAATACGAGATATTTAGAAAGTCCAAGTTTTTTAATTAAATTTAACAGATCCTTGTCATTAAGCATTATATGGTGGTATACCTGCTCAATCTTTATATTATCAATGGTTGTAGTTTTTAGAAGTCCACCAACTTTGTTGGCTCTTTCCAGAAGTGTAACCTTATAACCGTAGTTGGTCAGAAAGTATGATGTAATCAGGCCTGCGGGTCCAGCACCTGCTATTAATACCCTTTGCATAATTGATTATATAATATATAAATAATATTTCCGCAAACTAAAAATATCCAATAATATCAATGTGTTGTAAAGTAACTGGCACTTTTTTTAAAGTAACTGGCACTTTTTTAAGTAATTACTCAAAGCCTCTTTTATGTTGCAAGAAACTCTGTTTAATGATACCAGAAATAGGATTTGAAGGGTCTTTTAAGGATTCTATTTTTAAGGTTTCTGGTATGAATTTTGTTAAAATAGCAATTTTAATGGTTATTACAATGCTTTTTGCCTCCTGCGGTATAAAGGCTCCTCCAAAACCATCAATGTCTGGCTCAAAGGAGGTTATTTTATGTTCAAGGGCTCAATTGTAGCAATAATTACTCCTTTTAAGGACGGAAAGGTTGATAAGAAGGCATTATCAAACCTTGTAAAGTGGCATTTGAAGAATAAGACCGATGGCATAGTCGTAAATGGTACCACGGGAGAGGCACCTACTTTATCCCGAGAAGAACAGAAAGAGACTATCTATACAGTCCTCGAGGCGGTGGATTCAAAGATACCTGTTATTGCTGGTGTGGGTAGCAATAGTACCGAACATACTATTGAAAATGCCAAAACGGCGATATCCTGTGGTGTGGATGGGCTTCTGGTTGTAACCCCTTATTACAATAGACCCACTCAGGATGGATTATATGCACATTTCAGAAGGGTTTCCGAAATTTCTCCTGTACCAATAATACTTTACAATGTCCCAGGGAGGACTGGTGTCACATTAAAGACGGAGACAGTATTAAAACTTACTGAACTCAAAAATGTTGTTGGGATAAAGGAGGCAGGAGGCGATTTTAAGATGGTGATGGAGCTTGCTTCAACTCTTAAGAAGTTTGATATTCTCTGTGGAGATGATAGTCTTAATTTACCTATGGCTTCAGTTGGTTCTACAGGTGCAATAAGTGTTACGGCAAATGTGGCTCCTGACCTTATGTCTAAAATGTATAGATATATTGAAAATGGAGATTTTTGCAGGGCAAGAGAGGTTCATTTGAGGCTCAGACACCTGAATTCAATCCTGTTTATTGAGACAAATCCTATCCCGGTAAAGGCTGCACTTTCAATAATGGGAAAGATAAAGAACGAACTGAGATTGCCACTGACACCGATTTCGACTGACAATTATAATAAGCTTAAAAAAGTTATTAAGGAATTTTATCCAGAATTGTTTAAGATATAAAATAAAGGAGTGTTTGTATGATAAAGATTATTGTTATTGGAGCAATGGGAAGAATGGGTAGATTGATAATTCAGACAATTGCTGATGACCCTGATTGTGAGTTATTCGGAGCGGTTGAGATGATGGGGCATAAGGATATTGGTAAGGATGTGGGGAATCTGATCGGCCTGGGAAGTCTGGGCATGCCAATTGTGGATGAACTTGAGAAGGTTATTACGGGGGCTGATTGTATAATTGACTTTTCAACTCCTAAATCTACTCTTGAGAGTCTGCCAGTTGCTGTAGCAAGTTCTGTGCCAGTAGTAATAGGGACGACAGGGCTTACAGGTAGAAAAGAGATGAAACAGATAAGACTTATGAGTAAGAAAATTCCGATACTTCTCTCTCCAAATATGAGTATCGGTATGAACATACTTTTTAAGGTGGTTCAGGATATTGCAAGATATACAAAAGAGAGATTTGATGTTGATATTCTTGATATTCATCACAGAACCAAGAAGGATGTACCAAGCGGAACTGCTATGAAACTTGCAGAATATGTAGCGATTGCAAGAGGTCTGGATCCAAAGAAGAATATTCATTTTATGAAACACGAAATGGATTTCAAACGTTCTCCTGATGAGATAAAAATCATGGCTTCCAGAATAGGCGATGTAGTCGGTGAGCATACAATATTCTTTGGTGGAAAAGGGGAGACTATTGAGATTACCCACAGGGCATCAAACAGGCAGAACTTTGCAGAGGGGGCAATACTTGCTGCGAAATGGATTGTAAATCAGAAGAAGGGACTTTACAACATGTTTGATGTGCTTGGAATAAACGATTGAACAATAAGCCTTTCTACTCGCCTATTGTGTTGATAGGGGGGATGATTGCAATTTCATTTGCTGCCCCCATTACGAATATAATAAATGCCTCTCCGATATTCATAGCACTTATAAGACTCTTCTTTTCCTTCCTTCTTCTATCTCCTTTCTTACTAAATAACATATTCAGAAAAAAGGAGCTGCCTGATAGAAAATTGATTAAATATACTCTGCTCTCATCAATATTTTTGAGCCTGCATTTTATCTTCTGGATAAGTTCGCTAAAATATACGAGTGTTACGAGCTCTGTTGTGCTTGTCACAACCAACCCTTTATTTGTAAGTATCTTCTCTTTTGTTTTTTTAAGAGAGGTTGTAAAAAAGAAATTAAAGATCGCAATATTTATAGTGCTTCTGGGTGGTATAATAATCTCATCGGGTGATAACATTACCAGGATAAAACTATATGGAAATATTCTTGCACTACTTGGTGCAGTAATGGCTTCATTGTATATTATAACAGGGAGGAAGATCAGACAGGAATATTCGCTGGTAAGTTATACAACCATTCTATATCTTTTCTCTACAATTATTCTATTGTGTGCAGCGGCTGTTTTTGATGTGCCATTTTCGGGTTATTCCTTTAGAACTTATCTTCTCATAATTTTTCTGGCTATAGTTCCTCAACTGATGGGACACAATGCGTTCAACTGGGCTTTGAAATATATTTCTCCAACACTTGTTGCTATGCTAATTCTCTTCGAGCCAATAGGTGCAACAATTATTAATTACTTTTTTTCTGGATATATTCCCGACGCAAATGAACTTATAGGTTCTGTATTTATCCTTATTGGAATTATATTGAGCATAATGTAATTCCTTTGCATAAAATAGGTGTGATAGATTGTTATTGGGTATTTTATAGCTACCTGGATTGCCCATAGTAATTGTGTTTATGAGGTTAAAACAATCAGATTTTTAAACATCTGGTCAGAATAATTTTATACCAAAACATGTTGGTTTTTTAATGTGTTTGAAAATTATAATTATACACATTCAGTAAATGTTATTTTACACTGGTTTGTATTACAGATTAAGAATAAACACAAGTAAGGCAAGGTGTTTTTTAGGGGGTGTATTATTACATTATAAAAATATTATCCAGGAATAAACTATTTAAAGATTCTCTTTCTTATAAAGTCTCTCTCTGTAATCGTTTGCAAATCTGTGAGCCTCATCTCTTAAAAGTATAAGCAGTCTGGACTCTTCTGATTGGTCGTTGAGTTTAATATAATTTTTTGAGCCAGCCTTAAAAATCCGATTTTCCTTTTCCCCTCTCTCTTTTGCAATAGCAATTATCTCTATTTCTTTTTTTGGTTTTACCTCTGTAATTGCTTTCTGGCAGGCACTTATCTGCCCCCTTCCTCCATCTAACATAATCAGATCAGGTAATTCCTCCTCTGTATGTGAAAGTCTTCTTTTAATTACTTCATAGATTGCCAGATAGTCGTCACCGGCGCTGTCTGATTCAATTTTGTATCTCCTGTATTCATCTTTGTAGATAGTTCCATTTTTAGCAACAACCTTTGCACCAACAGTATATTCACCTGAAATATGAGATATATCATAACATTCTATTTTTTCTGGAATGTTTTTTAAGTTAAGTTTGTATCTTAACCTGTGTAGGATAGATTTTTTCTGCAGGAACTCATGAAGTCTATATGAGGCATTCTGATTTGCCAGTTCAACGAGTTTGTGTTTGAATCCGCTTTTTATGTGGTTTATTTCTATCTTTTGACTGTTTTGAGAGAAAAGGCTCTGAAGTTCGGTTATATTTCCCGGATCAACAGGTAGAATAATCTCAGATGGCAGACTGTCTGCATGAAGATATAATTTTACAATTATATTCTGTAAGAGTTCTGATATATCAAAGAACATATTTTCAAATAGAAACGCCTGTTCCTGAAAGATTCTCCCATCTCTGAATTTTAGTATAAACAGGCTTATATGATTGCTATCAGAGGCAATGCCAAATATATCCATATTTGGTGCTTCAATATTAATTATGCTCTGCGCCTGCATTCTCCTATCTATTATATTTATTATATCCCTTAGTTGTGCTGCCTCTTCAAATCTCATCTCATCTGAAAGTCTTTTCATCTCATCTTTAAGTTCGGAGATGATTTCTCTATCCTTTCCACTCAGGATCCTTATGCATCTATTGATTGCCTCTCTATAACTGTTGCTTAGAGACTCATCTTTGAATACACATGGAGCAGAACATCTCTCAATCTGGTATTGAATACATGGCCTTTTTCTTTGATTGAATTCAATATCCTTGCAGATTCGTATTTTGAAAATTGTTCTCAGGATTTTTATCAGATGCCTTATTTCTGAACTTGAGAGAAATGGACCAAAATATAATGCTCCATCCTTCTTCTGTCTTCTTACAATCTCAATTTTTGGAAAAGGGTGATCTGTATCTATTCGTACGGAGACATAATTCTTATCATCTTTGAGTCTGATGTTGTAAAGTGGTTTTAGTTTTTTTATCAGTTCATTTTCGAGTAAGAAAGCCTCTTTTTCATTGGTTGTGATTATTATCTCAATATCTTCTATATTTTCAATAAGCCTTTTGATGAAAAATCTATTATCTGAGGTTGGAGGCATATATTGGGAAATACGGTCTTTTAGTGACTTTGCTTTGCCAATATATAAGACTCTATTTTCTCCATCCCTCATTATGTAAATACCGGGGAGTTGTGGAAACTGCTCAATCTTATCTTTGAGTTTTTCTATCATATCTTGATAACGAGTAGTATAGAGGCCACAGATTCCAGATAAATACCATCATAGAGGTTGATTCTTGTCTCTATACCTATAGACATAGCCAGATTATTCATAAAGTCAAAAATGATGCCATCAAAGGATCTCAGCCCTGTGCTGAACTTCTCTTTTATGCAGATGTCAGGTCCCAGAGTAAAAACATACTTTATTCTTGAAAATTCACTGAGTAGAAGTCCAAATTCCGGATTTATATATAATCTTTTCAGATCCTCATCCATGGTCAGATTGAGGTTGATAAGTTTGTTATCATCTATGCCATAACCAATTCCACCCTTGAATATGAAAGGTGTTGATGTACTTTTTGAATCCCTGTAGATTATACCCTTCTGAACACCTGAAAAGAGAAATATCCTATCATAATAATCTACTGTGGTAGGATAGGAGACATTAGGTATAAAGAGAATGCTTATAAGTGAAAGAATTATATTTTTAATCATCTTAATTCCTCTTATCAAACTACTAAACATTACATAACAAGGACCGATTTTATCTCAAAGTTCTAAAAAATCAAATGGGATGTTTTAACAATTGAGCAAATAGATTGATTTTGTTTCTTGTTGGTGTAAGATACTATGGATTTATGTTTTGTGTTTATATGTTTATAAATCGCAATAATCGTAGTTATAGTAGTTATAGTAGTTATAAAAGAATTATAGTAGTTATAAAAGAATATATTAATCATGTCAAAGAGAAGATCACCAAGAGTTCTTAATATACCTCCACAGGAAGAAAGACTTGAAGACCTGCTCTCAGGTATAGGGGCATCTCTGAAATCTGAATTTGTGCTGGATAATTTTCAGATGGAGGCGATAGAAAAGTTAAATAGTGGGTCAAAGAATCTACTGGTGGTTGCCCCTACAGGTTCTGGTAAAACCTATATTGCCGAATCATATATTAAGAAGATCTTCAATGAATCAGATGCTCGCTCAATCTGGTATACAACACCGATGCGGGCTCTCTCAAATGATAAGTATCATCAGTTTTCACAGATATTCGGCAAAGAAAATGTGGGTATAATTACGGGGGATATCAGAGAAAATATAAATGCAAGATTTGTAATTGCCACCACTGAGAGTTATAGAAATCTATTGATATCTCAAAACAACTTCTCTCCCGATTTTCTCGTAATTGATGAACTTCATTTTATGAATGATCCATATAGAGGAAAGGTGTGGGAAGAGATTATTATTCTTACCCCGCCTGATACTACTATTCTATTTTTGTCCGCTACTATAGGTAATCCGGAGAATGTCAGAGACTGGATTGAGAGCGTAAGAGGGAGTTGCGATCTGGTATTTGAGGATGAGAAGAGAAGACCTGTGGATCTCAAATATGTTCTGGTAGATTCAAGGGGGCTGCTATTTACATATCCGATGTGGAAAAATAGCCCAAACCTTAAGGAGTTTGATTATAAAAACCTGAATGGTTATGTCTCACTGGTAAAGATACTGGAAGCCAGAGATCTTCTGCCTGCAATCTTCTATATCCCGACGAGGAGATTGTGTGAAGATGTGGTAAATTTTGTCTCCAGAAGATTATCAAAGGTACTCAACGACTCAGAGATTGAGGAGATATTAAAAGATCAGATATTGAGTGATGAAGAGAAAATAGCTCTTAAGAGCGGTTTTGTTCAACATCATGCTGGCAGGTCCCCACAGTGGAGAAAACTTGTCGAGGATCTTATGCGAAAAGGCAGGTTGCGGGTGATCTGTGCCACCACAACCCTCTCCGCCGGGATAGATTTTCCTGCCAGAACGGTCTTTCTATCTACATCTCAACGCCCATCTGAAAGCGGCTGGTCCAGACTTTCCACAAATGAGATAAAACAGATTGCGGGCAGGGCAGGAAGAAGGGGAAAAGACAGAGTTGGATTTGTGCTTCTGACGGATGATCGTATGCTTGAGGAACTATATTCACCTTCGGATTATATAGTAAGTCAGTTTGAGCCTGCATATATGCTTATTCTCAATCTCCTGAGAAACTACACTCTGGGCGAATTAAAGAATATGATTGGAAAGAGCTTTTATTACTTTACCAACAGGAGAAGGATCTCTGAGATAGAAAGGGATTTGCAATTCTTTTCAAATTCTTATGAAAAAAAAGGAAAATCCGTAAGAAAACATATCCACCGACTCAAACAGGAACTCTATATCTTAAATTATGTAGAAGATCTCCTGACAAAGAGGGTCTCAATACTCAAAGATATTAATTTTATAAAACAGTCAGGCAACATATATATTCTAACGGACAGTGGCGAACTCGCCTCCAATATTAAGAGAGATACAAACTTTCTGCAACTCTCAATAGCTCTGATCAGCGGTGTGTTTGATAAGGATGCCCCGGTTCTTCTGGGGATGCTCTTCGGTAGATTTGCACAGGGAAGACTTGTTACCAGAAGTCGTGGAAGATATGGTAAGGCTCTGCTGGAGGTCTACGATTATTGCAGGTATTATGAGTCCAGATATGACCTGAGAGACGAAGAGTTTTCATATAGTGCGTTTATGGAACGAATTGGTGAACATATTGCATCAAAAGGGGAAAGGCTGGATTTTTCAAAATTATCAGACATTGCACACAGGTTTAATGTAGAGGATGGGGATCTATATAAACTTGTAGTGGATGTCAGAGATTTTCTGTTTACACTATCTGATATAGATGTACCCTTAAGCTATATTGCCAGAGATTTAATAGATCTTTTGAAATGGGAAGAGTAATTTTATGAAGAGCCGTTTTGCCTGAGGTAGTTGATTTGTTAAAAATAATACATTCTCATAAATATGAGGCATATCTGGTCGGTGGCTCAGTGAGAGATATGATACTTTCACGAGAGATACTGGATTGGGATGTGGCGACCTCAGCTCCACCTGCTATAATTATGAGACTTTTCAAAAGGTCATATCCTACAGGAATAAAACACGGCACAGTTACAGTGATACACAAGGGGGTAAAATTTGAAGTAACAACTTTTAGAGGGGAGAGAGGATATTCGGATGGAAGACACCCGGACATGGTAAGATTTGGTGTGAATATAAATGAGGATCTTTCAAGGAGAGATTTTACAATCAACGCCATAGCCTATGACCCGATAGATGGAAGGATAATAGACACTTATAATGGACTTAATGATATAAAAATGAAAATTATTAGAACTGTAAATAAACCTGTGGATAGGTTTTCTGAAGATGGACTGAGACCTTTGAGGGCTATTAGATTTGCGACCATATTGAATTTTGCCTTAAATAGAAATATACTTCCTGCGATAAGAGCCACTCTGGATATATTCAAAAAAGTTTCCATTGAAAGAATTAGAGAAGAGATTTTAAAAATGCTTTCATCTAAAAAGCCTTCAAGAGGAATAATCCTGATGCATAAATGCGGTATGCTTGAATTATTATTCCCTGAACTTATAAATACGATAAATTACAGGCAGAATAGATGGCATAAGTACGACCTTTTTAAACATTCCTTAAAAGTGATGGATAATCTACCACCAGATGATCCTGAACTAAGACTTATGGGACTTTTGCACGATATAGCAAAGCCACTCTGTGCATCAGGCGATACAGAGGAGGCTACTTACTATGGACATGACTTAAGAGGTTCAGAGATGGTAACAGAGATATTCAAAAGACTGAAGTTTTCAAATAAATCCATTGAGCGTGCAAATCTAATTATTTCCAACCACATGGTAGGTTATAAGAGAGAATGGTCAGATGCCGCAATCAGAAGACTCATCAGGCGTATGAAAGGGGAGGTATATAATCTGATTTATTTTCAGAGGGCGGATATAATTGCACGAGGAACGGCAGTAGTATCTTCACTGAAATTACTTGATGAACTTGAAGAGAGAATAAAAAAGATTGACGGAGAGTCATCTGCTCTTGAGATTAATCAACTCAGGGTGGATGGGAGAGATGTTATGCGTATAAAGAACATACCCCCTTCTCCTGAAGTAGGAAGAATTCTCAAAAAACTGATGGAGATGGTAATTGAGAGACCTGAGTTAAATGAGAGAAAGAGACTATTAAGGCTTATAAAGGAAGTTTAATGAACTGGCTTATATTGCTTTTCCTTATTGGGGCATCTGATTTCAGGTATGAGACGGAGCATTTTGTAATTGAATCTCATTCTGACCTTAAAAAATTATCTATATCTATTATAGAGACTGCAGAGGAGCAGTATTCTCGTATTAAGAGGATGATGCCAGTGGAATTATCTAAAAAAATTAATATAAAAGTTGCAAATTCTATGGATGAATATGAGGCAATGCAGCCTGAAGGTATGAAGGCGCCTACCTGGTCGGTCGGTATAGCGTATCCAAAAAGGAGATTGATAGTCTTGAGGGGAGACCCAAATCATGGTCCAGATGAGATATTGAAGACTTTCAGACACGAACTTGCACACATATTCCTTTACAATTATTCTGAGGTCAGGATTCCAGTCTGGTTTTCGGAGGGATTCTCAATGTACTTTGAGTCGGAAGGAGGAATATTAAGGAGTTTCAGTCTGATCAGGCAGGCATTTGCAAATGAGTATATTGATATAGATAAACTTGAAGATGGATTTCCGGATAATCCTGTGGATATTCACAATGCCTATCTTACTTCCTCTGAATTCTTTTCATTTCTGTTGTCTCGAATAAATGAGGAAGGGCTTTATAAGGTCTTTGAATATATAAAAGAAGGGAATGACATAAGATTTGCCATATTCAGGGTATCAGGTAAGACACTCTCTGAGATGGAATTGGAATTTAAGAAGTCTGCAAGATTCAGATACGCATGGTTACCTGTGATTACAAGTTCTACAACCCTGTGGATTCTGCTGACTCTGTTTTTTGTGTATGTCTTTATCATAAAGCAGAGGAGAACAGACCTCAAACTTGCAGCCATGCGCAAAGAGGAGGAGCAGTTGCTGCTTGAAATGTTAAATTCTGAAAATTCAGATGAAGTAAAAAAACAGAACACCAGATACTTAAATTAGTTGATTGAATTGATTATCCAGTTAATTGTGCTCTATAAAAAATTTGTATAAAACACGATATTCTGATTAGTAAAAGAGTTTTTTTCTTGCTATTACCCGATCAGACATAAACAGGTAAGAGTGATCTCTTGAGGGTGATTTTCTGGCAACTCTGACAAAATTACAGTATCGCTACACATAGAAACTGGGGAATATTAGGATGTAAAATTTATTATTTGACATATGGAGATTATATGATTTAAGTTAAAAAGGTTTTTTTGTGGAATTAGCGAATGATTGTAAACCAATTTTATTATTCCTTTCAAAGGAGGTACCAAAATGAATAGAGGGAGATTGTTTAAGGTTTTGGGCGGATTCTTCTATCTGCTTACGCTAGTATTTGTTCTGAATCTTGGAGGAGTTCTTCATGGTTGTGGTGGAGAAGAGACTTCAAGTACAGATGCAGAGTTTGAGGTAGGTGGTAAAGATATAAATATATGTAAGAATAACTTCGATTGTTCCATAGGTTATGTATGTGAAAACAATGTGTGTGTCAAATATGGTGGGGATGTACTTTCCGATGTTCCTGTGGATGTTGCCGATGTTAGGGACGTATCAGATATTCCTGATATTACCGATTCAGGAGATGCAGAGACCCCTGTACAGGTTACAATATACGATATTCAGGATCCAGATAGTGAGAAACATCCCGCTGTTGGGTCGTATGTGTTTATAACTGAGGTGGTTGCCACATCGCAAAAGTTTGTTGTGAGTTCAAGTTCTGGCTTAAATGGATTCTTTATAGAGGAGAAGAATGGTGGAGCATATTCAGGAATTCTCCTTGTTGGTAACCAGGATGTCATAGGTGACAATCTGACCGTTGAAATTGGTAATGAGTATGATGTGTGGGGTATTTATAAAGAGTTCAAAGGGCAGAATGACACTTATTCCAATTCGGAGATTGAGGTAACGCAACTTGTGTTGAGACAGAAAGGTTCAACAGTGCCTGACCCTATTAAGATATCGGATCCTTCCACAATAGCAACCGGTGGTGCAG
Source organism: Deltaproteobacteria bacterium (assembly GCA_037441045.1). GTDB lineage: Bacteria > Myxococcota > SpSt-1050 > SpSt-1050 > SpSt-1050 > SpSt-1050. The sequence goes on from JBBISZ010000058.1 coordinate 11,147, forward strand.
ATGCAGAAAAGTATCAGGGAGTCCTCGTTGAACTCAATGGTGTATCAGTTACAAAAGAGGCTGATACATACGGTGAATGGACAGTTACTGGCGGTCTGCTTGTAGATGATATTTTCTATTCTTACAAACCTTCGGTTGGCACATCTTTTGTAAAACTATCTGGAATTTTGCATACCTCATTTGATAATTACAAGCTTGAGCCGAGAGATGCTGATGATGTGGTCGTTGAATTGGTAGATGGTGGAGTAGATGTCATTACCGAGGATACAGGCACTATAATAAAGCAGGTGACCATATATGATATCCAGAATGAAAGTAGTGCCAATCATCCCGCTGAGAATGAGTCAATTGTTGTTAAGGGTGTGGTGGTAACTGCTCCAACGCATAGCGCTTCTTCAAGTCTTTATGGTATTTTCGCAGAGGAGAAGAATGGTGGAGAATATTCTGGAATTTTAGTTGTCT
>JBBISZ010000059.1:0-11521 GCA_037441045.1 Deltaproteobacteria bacterium
ATTGAGATGCAAAAGTATTATGATGCCTGAAAAGTACCTGGCACTTTATGCGGTCAACAAAAGGTAATAGAGTCAAGAGGGTTATAAGTTTTACTTAGCCTAAAAAGTTTTATCTAAATGTGCTTCTATCCGGGATAGTCTAAAAATCATAAAATTCATTTTTAATTTGTTTGATAATGTTTAACTAGATCACCTACATTACCTTCCTGCTTTTCCTTTATAATGCTTTCCAATTTATATTCCCCCGAAATTATCTTGCTAATGTATCTGGTTTAATAAATAAGACCTCATAATGTTTATTTATTCATTTAACATTAATAATACCCTTAAGAAAAACAGATTATAATCTTTCTAAAGGATTACTTACTATTCAATCTCCAGAAAATACTATATGTACTATTTTGAATTTGGAATTAAGTGTGACATTTTAAAATTGAAACCACAAATTTTGTAATTTTTATTGAAAAAGAAAATTTTTAAATTAAACTATCTCTTTCTTAATGGAGGTATTCTATGAGAGTTCACAGCAAAAAAACCAGATCATCATCCGTCTTTCTAACTACAACAACTATTTTGCTTTTTTCGTTTTGTCTATATTCATGCTCCGATGAAGAAACTGATAGTTCGTATAAGGATGTATCTACCATTGATATTATAGTCTCAGATACCAATAAAGATATAGAAGAAGATACGATTGACATACATGATTCTTCATTTGATATTGTAAGCGATACATCAGATATTTCAGGGACTGATATTACAGACACTATTCAGGGAGATATCATTAATGAGGACATAACCAGCAACGATGTTAACATTGCAGATATTAATATAATAGATGAGGGGAATGATACCTATACTGACATAAATCCAGATATTTTTGAGGATGCAAACACCTCAGATACAGAAATTTTAGATTCAGGCACAATAGATACATCAACTAATGTTATTCAACCCATAATAAATGAGATTATGATAAAACCTAATTTTTCAGATGGTGAACTCGGGCAATATATAGAGTTGTACAACCCAAACAATTTTGGTGTTGATATAGACGGTTATAAACTCAAAACCGATAGCAAAGAATATATCATCTCCAGCACAAATTGTGACACAGTCATTCAACCTTTAAAATATTTTGTAATTGGTGCGACCACCGATCTTTCAAAAAATTCATATGCAAAAGTAAAATGTGAATGGAAGGATAGTTTTACTCTAACAGGCGCACAATATTTAGAACTTGTTAGATCTGACAATCAGACTGTTGAGAAGATTATGTTCAATAATCTCAATGTCAAAAAAGGTTCATCTCTTGAGAGATCAGGTAATCAATTTACTTCCTCACCTTCGCTCATAACTTTTCTTGATGATACAGGTTTATATAAAGGTGATAGAGGCTCTCCAAATAGGCCAAATTATATATTGAAGATTAAAACAGAGATTACTGAAGGGAGCGTAGAAAAAGATAGAATTGAGAAAGAGAATGAAGTACTGAGATATCCTATAAATCTTTCAAAAGGTGATATTATTGCCTTTTTTGCAGATGTTGATAGGGTAAATGGCGACCTGAAATTATTTGCATCACTTCTTGATAACAATGAGGATTTTATAACTCCTCTTGATTATGTTTCAGATATTACATACGACTATTTTATTTATCAGATAACAGAATACAATGGAAAATACTACTTTCAGATTCAGAGCGATTTCTTTTATCAATTTGCACCTGCCAATATTGAGGCATCATACTATAGAGCAGACGGACTTAGAACCAACAAGAATTTTGTAGAAATTAAGATTGGTGATAATTTCCAGATAGAATCTTATGCCACATTCAGTCAGAATAAGGATTTAAAGGAGATAAGACTATCAAATGATATGCTCATCTATAAATCAAATGATCCTACCATTGCAGAGGTCTCACAGGATGGTATAATAACAGGCAAAAATATAGGTTCTACAACAGTATATGTTACTTATTACTACTTAGACTCGACAAATATTACAAATAATATTGTTGTGAATGTCTATAGTCAGCCAACCAATGATACATGTAAGGATGCAATTGATGCTACAGCGGGACTCAACATATACGCCTCCACAATAGGTGCAGCAGATGATTACAACCCCGAGGAATGTGTATTTTCACTATTTTCAGGTCCCGATATTGTATATTTTGTAGACGCAGAGCCCAATTCAACTTACGAGGTGCTTGTAACCCCTTACGGGAGTTTTGATCCTATGATATATGTACTCAATGATTGTAGCAATATGCAATGTCTATATGGAACGGTGCTCAATGGTGCAGGAGATCCTGAAAAACTTACATTCAAAAATGAAAGCTTCTCAATTAGGCGATTTTATATAATTATTGATGGTGAGGCTGGAGATTATGGCTCATTTACACTGAGTATCACAAAAAAATAATTTAAACTATTTTATTCATCAGCATTATATATCTGTACAACTACCCTTCTCTGTCTTGGACGATGGTCAAATTCAGCAAGTACAACCTGTTGCCATGTGCCGAGCATCATTGTCCCATCCTGCACTGGAATGGTCATGGATTGACCAATTATCGTCGCTCTAAGATGAGAATGCCCGTTATCGTCATTCCATGTGCGATTGTGTGCATAGATTTTGCCATGAGGTATCAACTTCTCAAATAGCTCTTTTACATCCTGAATTAATCCTGGTTCATATTCCATTGTGAGTATAGAGGCAGTCGAACCCACTACAAAAACAATTATAAACCCATCTTCTACCCCCGACTTTTTAGCGAACGCTTTTAAGTCATCAGTAATATCAATCAGGTCATTTTCCCCTCTGGTATTTTTTTCGATTAGATACTTAAACAGTTTCATACAGTCTCCGCCTACTTTTTATCTATATATCCAAACAATTCGGGATATGTTACAAAAAGATAGTCTGTCAACACTTCATACATATCAGTATTCCTTGGAGAATCAGGTTCATCAAAATTCATCTGTAATGATTTTATGGCAAGCGGCTTAAGTCTCTCATCAAGGGTATGAAGTCCACCGACTATCTTATCCTCAATATTTCTAGGGAGTGCCTTATATTGACTAAAATCAGGGGTATTAGTAAAAACATCCAGCATAGGAGCCGCCCTCATATCAGTCTGATAAAGAGAGTCAATCCCTAAAATAAATTCAAATGTCTTAAAAAATGACGGGAAGCTGTACCTCACTGATGATACATAACCTCTCTTTACATAAGGTCCAATTGCAAGGCAGACCGTCCTGTGTGAATCAACATGGTCAGCTCCACTCTGAGGATCATCCTCTACCACAAACACAACTGTATCCTTCCAGAAGGCAGATTCACTCAGATATTCTATAACCAGTCCAAACCCATAATCATTGTCTGATACCATTGAATCTGGTGCAAGTTTCCCAGGACTCATACCATAAGTATGATCATTTGGAAGTAACATAAATATAAAAGGAGGCATCTTTTCAGGCTCTTTCTCCCACTCCAGTAGTCTCTCCCTGAAATATTTTGCCCTATCCTCATCTTTATATGCTATATTCCATATAACTCCGCCGGGCCAGTTTCTGTCCACATACTTTTCAAATCTCTTCTTTCTCCCATATAGCCCTTCAAGGTCAGCAATGGTCCCCACAGCCTCTCCATATACACGAAAATCAATCTTATTTTTCATAAGATGATGAAAGAAGAAATCAGAGGCAGGATAGCTTGCAGGTTCTACACCTGGTATAAAAACTCTGTTTTCATCCCCCACAAGCCAGTTTCGTTCCACATAGTCATTTGAAATAGAAGAGGTAAGCCACATATGCCCCTGAACTTAGACTTCGGATTCAGCAAAACAATTGTCCAGAACAGCAAATTCCTTTGCAAGTTTATGAACATTTGGGGTAAACATTTCTCCAAATCTGACGAGCGAAGGCTCAGCCTCAACACCCTCTAAGTCTCCAAGCACCTGATCAAATGTCTTATTCTCTTTTACTATGAAAATAATATGTTTTATAGGTGATTTGTAATTTTTGCTTATAGGAACCGGGCTATCTATATTTTCACACGGAATATCATAGTAATTCATTGCCCTTGTATTATTTGATACTACTTTTGCAGAATAATCTTTAATCTTACTGAATATATCTTCCAGTTCCAATACAGAAATACTACCATAAAGGAGTTCGTCTGCATCTTCACCCTTAGGATTTGGGCTGCTCCCATTCCCTTTGGCATTTACAACAAAGAGCCTTTTTTGATCCTCAGATAACAACGCTCTTACTGGATAAAATCCGACCGGCACCCTACCAATAACCTCTTTCTTTGCTGTATCAATAATAGATACAGCATTTGAATTCGCCTCCGGTACAAATAGATATTTTCCATCTTTACTTATATCCATAACAGTCGGTGAAACACCATATGGCATCCCTTCATTATTCAAATTGATATTATAAAGTAGTCTGTCCTCAACCGTATCAATCACAGAAATATTATCAGTATCACTGTTGGCAACATATAGATATTTACCATCAGGCGAAAGCAAAATTCCCTCAGGATTCTTCCCTACATTAATATTTTTTATTAGTTCATTCCTGCCAACATCCACAACAGATAAAGTCATATCTCCCCAATTTGATACATATAATTTCTTTTCATCCTTTGAAAGAGCCAGCCAGAAAGGATATGCATAAGGCAATTCATCAGAATGCAATCCAACCCTTATTGAAGTCTCCCATTTATATCCATCTCCGATACTTATAGATGCAATTTTATCCGCTATATGCTGTGCTGCATACAATTTACTTTCGTCAGCATTAAGTATTAAATGCCCGATAAAACCCGAGAGAGGGATTGTTGCTCTCTTTTCAATTGAGCCATCATCATTCAATTTTAAAACAACTAGATTATCGTTTGCACCCCCAGAGGCATAAATTGTCCTTTTATCTTTTGAGAGATAAAGCCCCAAAAAATTACCGTAGTCTCCTTCAGTCTGATATTTATGAATAATTTCACCTTTTTCAATATCTACAACCTGAAGATACTGCTTCCTATCCATTGTTCTGCCACTATTTGTAACAATCAACCAGCCTTTATCCGATACTTCAACGAGATTCATCGGAAATGTGTTAATAGTTATATTTTCCCCTGCAGGAGTAATCAACCTTCCATCTATAAGAAGTATTCCGTCCTTTGTTGGTCCTGGTCTTTCATAAGCAACCTGATTGATAGTAAAATTACATTTTGGAATTTCCACATCACCCTGCACAGCATCTTCAGTCACAACATCCGCAATTGAGGTATCAGTTATTTGAGAACCTGAAAGATATTTCTCCTCTCTCATCTGGCAGGAAGCAGTAATAAAACAACATATTAAAATAAACACTATAATGGTTATATCTGTATTTTTCATCGCAAACTCCTTAACAACAATAATATCCTATATTTCAATTTATCTCAAAAAATATTTTTATCTGGTTAAAACTCTGCAAGAAAAAATTATGTCAGCAGCGAATAAATCTGTATAAATTATATCCCCAGCTTAAAACAGCAAAAATAAAAACACCAACAAGGATTATCTTTTCATATCTCTTAAATATTGGATATATAATAAGTCTATCAAAATATATCTCAAATGTTAGAACAATAATTCCAACAAGCATAAAAAAATACATAAAAGGACCCATTATATTATACTTGAATCCATCCGTAATTTTTAAATGTCCTATATTAACAAATGAATGTGTCATCCCACAGGACGGACATGGAATCCCTGTAATTGTTCTGAATATACAGATACCATAAGGAAAATCTGGATTATTGATAATTATTGACCCTGCAAACATTGCAATCAATATAGATAGAGCAATAATTGATCTTTTCCTGTTTTTTGAGAGCATAAAAGAGTAAAAAGAGATATCAGACAAGCAGTGAATTACCTTCACTATCTTTCATTAGCCCCATACCTATTAATATATAATCTATCAATGCCCATATACCAAGTCCGCCGCAGGTAAGAAGCTTTACAATTCCCAGACCTGTATATCCAAGGTAAAATCTATCAATACCAAACTGCCCTAAAAACATCGATAAAAGAAAGGCAGTGCCCTGAGATTTTTTTGGAGTTCCTACCACAGCCTCTCTTAAAAGAGGATTTCCATTTGCATCTTTCATTGCGCCCATCCCAATAATAATTACATCTATCAATGCCCATATACCGAGTCCACCGCAGGTAAGAAGCTTTACAATTCCCAGACCTGTATATCCAAGGTAAAATCTATCAATACCAAATATCCCCAGAAATACAGATAGAATAAATGTCGTCTGCTGGCTCTTCTGATTCATAAAATCCCTCCTTATCAATGTCCTCTGAGAGTTTATTTGTTTATAGTAATCAACTTCAGAGAACTTTTTATTATTGAGAAAATACGCTCATTCTTCTTATCTTTTAACATTTTTTCAAACAGAGGAATTGCCCTCTTATCGCCAGTCTGAGCAAGAGCCTGAACAGCCCTTCCCCTTATATAGATATCTTCATCCTTTAGCAAATCCAGTAAAAGCCCAATACATCTCTCATCAGCAACAATAGAGAGAACTTGAATCGCTATATCTCTTTCATCCTTGGAACTCGAAAATCTGGCATTCCTTAAATATGTATCAACATTGATTTTATCTCTGAATCTCCTCAAGGTACTCCTCGCAACTTTAATCTCTTCAGGAGATTGAGAATCTTTTAAAACCAGCAAAATTGGCTGTATAAGTCTTTCATCCTTAATAGTACCTGCAAGTTCAATGGCACTAATTCGAGCATTTTCATCTTTTGACTGAAGAGCAAATGTAAGTACTTTGACCTTATTATCCAGATTTAATCCCATTATTATTTGAGATGTAGTATCACTCACCCGTCCCTTTTCGGCTAATCCCTGAGCCAGAACATTTAATGCATTATCATCTTTTATCTCTCCAAAGATAGCAAGAATCCCCATTTTTAAGAGCGAATCATCAGTATTTTTGAATGTATTAAGAAGATCGTCCATGGTAGATTTATTGATGGATAATTTGATAAGTGATTTTACTGCCTCTTTTCTTACCAGAGCCTCAGGGTCTCTCAAAAGCTCAATCAAGGGCTTCGTTGCCTTCGCATCACCTATATTACCAAGTGCTATTGCACATGCCCCTTTTATTGCATAATCATCATCCTTGAGTGTCAGAATGAGTGCATCTACAGCCCTTTTATCCTGCATCTTCCCAAGAAATATTGCAGCCTGCAATCTGGATTTGAAAGATGAAGAATTTCTGAGCTCACTTATCATATTCTCCACCATATCCCCGGCATACAGATTACATATAATAAATCCACCTATAATTAATACTAATAAGGATACTTTTTTCATATTATGCCCTCTCATCTGTGAATAATTCAATATCATAAGAGAGCCCTTACTGCAAATAAAATCTTATATCATACTTTTATTCAACAACTGAACAGGAACAGCCAGATTCTGTACTATCATCCTTCTTTGAACTACCATCAATAATAATTATATCAGTGCCGACTGTTGCATCCTTCTGAACACCAGTATCAGCCACAGTTGCATCTTTTATACCTTCATCCTCAATTATATCAGCAACAATATCAGTAATTGTTACATCCGAGGGAACTTCAGTATCTGAAACATCTGCATCGTTTTCTACAACATCAGGAATGACTATTGTATCCTCAGATGTATCCACCCCTGCATCTATATCAGGGCCCTCAGTAGATGTTGAGGCACTTATCGTCTGTAAAATGCCCTGAGCACCACCATAATTTACAAATGCAATATAATACTTATTTGGTGCCTCAATCTGAGGAATGACGGTCTCAAAATGGCTGTTATTATCTGTAGTCAATTCAAAGTCTGCATTGGATGTAATATCGCCATTTAGCGTTGCTTCAAATTCAACTGGTGCACCTTTTTTCATAAGAACTCTTATCTCTGCATCGCTACCGCCAAACATAGAATTACTATAAATGTCCATATCCAGCATAAATTTCTTCGTACCTTCCGGCAAATCATACGAAAATTGTAGATAGCCCGGCACATATGGCGAAAGCCCAACAGCATCTGTCCCTTCAACAAAGAGGAGATATTTACCATTCTCAAGTGGCATAATCCTTTCACATTCAATAATATTATTATCTTTGAGAATCTTCTCTGCCTTGTCTGCAAAGACCTGTCCTATATTGCTATCATTTTTGAGATTGTTAAGAAGTCCTGTAGAAAATTCACCGAATGTAGCTATCTCGCCAAGTGCCACTACTGTATCGTATACTTTCTGATCAAATAGAGTCTCACTCCCAAAATCTTTTACAAATTCCATCCTTATTTTCCAGAGTGCATTTGAGATCAACAGACCATCATTGTGACTTTCTCCCCAGAGATTGTCTGGGCATCTGACATCAATACTTAGATCCCTGAGAGCACCATTATCCTCTGTTGCATTACTTACATATTCGCCCAGTTTGGGGTCCCCTGATACAGTTGAAGAGAAATAATCTGCCAGACCTTCATTCATAGCACCCGGGTCAATATACATTCCATAAGCATCAATATATGCATAAGTAAGATTGCTGGTAGAACCAATCGTCGCATGAGTAAATTCGTGATATGTAACCTCTGCATCGTAAGCAAAGTCAACCTTCTCTCCCTGCCCAAAGACGATAGCATCATCATGAATACCAAAATCATCAAAACTACCATCATACGGAATAAATGCCGCATTGTCAAATGGCATATACTTATCTGTGGTGCAGATATTCCAGCCAGGATTATTGGGATCTTCCACACAATTAAATCTCAATTCATAAAAATTAGGAAGCTTAAAATTAACCACTGTCATCAGGGAAGGTAATCCGGAGTTTGTTTTGATCTTTTCAAGCCCCTTATCTTTGAAATATGTATACATTTTATTGGCATGATAATACATCATAACCTCTGCAAAATCATCCTCCATAACTGATTCAAAACATATCTGAGAGTCCTCAGGGACAAAACACTTTGTCGGGTCATCTGGAGTAAAAAAGAAATCGCCATTCTCATCAGATTTTGCCTTTGGTCCAATATTGCAAATATTGAATCTCATCGTGGATTGATACTCAGGTATAGTCCACTCTTTTTGTTCTCCGGTACCATAGCAATTTGTACTTCTAATAAGTGTCCCTGTAAGTGTCTTATCTGTAACATTCTCATCCAGATTTGTTATATCAACTTCAACTGTTGGAGACTTTCCATCCACACCAGGATTCGGATTATATACATTTGCCTTATTTAAATTTACTACATTATTCTTTTTAAATAACAGCCTCCCTGTTCTGGCATCAATAAAATATGATGTATTTGAAAGAGATGCAAATGAGGCAACTCTAACTTCATACGCAAAGAACACCTTTCTACCCATTAGAAGAACAACCTCTCTCACTGAATTACTATTAAATTTTGATCCCACAATCTCTTGATAATTTGCATATTTATTCCTCACAAGATAGAATGCATCTTCACGATTAAAAGAGACTGATGTATCAAGCAAATCAATAGACAATTTGAAAAAACTCGCCTTAGTAATAAAGTTATTATTATCAATTGTTACTGCAATCCCAGCAGGATAAATCGGATAACCTTTGTATGTATAAATAAACCTTACAGTCTTCTGATCTCTTGAATTCAGTACCTTGTCCAGCCTGAGTCCAATATCCCCATCAATAGAAAACAGAGTTGAATATTTACCGATAAAATCAAATGCCGCATTTACCTCTCTAGTATATGAGGCTTTTTCCTTAAGACCCGTGATAAGAATAGGAGAATTATTTATTATCTTTCCTGTAATCTTTGCATCTGGATTAAATTTTTTCAGCTCTGAAAATTTCTCCTGAAAACCTGAGGCATTAAGAAAAGTGGTAAAACTAATAATTAATACAAACAAAAATACAAATTTTTTCATACAGCCTCCCTGTAAAAGTAAAAACATCGAGAAAAACCTCGATAAATGGTGACCAATACTAATTTTCTTCAGTTATGTCCATTTTAAACAATGCAGAAAATTATATATGAAATATCTGTCATATTTACTGTTTTATGCTATTTATCTATATATGGATACCAGATTAAAAAATGCAAGAGCTATATCAATCTATATACTATATGAGGTACTTATAAAAAACCATTCAAGAGATCAAATAATTGAAAGAATACTGGACTCATACAAATCCATCTCCAGGCAGGATTTCAGTCTCATTTTCAACATAGTAATGAACTGCCTTAGATACAAAGACGCCTTTGATAAGATTATTGAAACAACTCTAAAAAAACGAACAGATAGAATAGAAAATAAAATTCTGATTTCCATTGAAATCGCCCTTGCGCAGATGCTCTGTATGGATAAAATACCGGCATATGCTATCGTTAATGAAACCATAAACGGATTTAAAGAAATAGAGAACAATAAAAACAAGAAAAATTTCTTAAACTATGCACTAAGAAACATAATCAAAAACAATAATTTATTGGAGCTTTTTTATAATTTTAAACATAAGAACGATATCAAAGATAAATTTATTAGTGCTTTGCGAGATGAGATGAGTATAGACGAGATAGAGAGTATATACAATTCATCATATGTAAGACCTATCAACTCCATCAGAATAAATTCAAGCAAAACAGATGTTGAAACAACTATAAAAATTCTATCCAGAAACAACATAAAATGCCATAGATCTGAAATTAGTCACGATTGCATTATTTTTGATGATGATATCTCAATATTAAGGCTAAAAGATATAATTTTAGAGGATCATTTTGTCCTTCAATCCGAATTAAGCCAGCTGGCAATAGATATATTAAATCCACAAAAGGGTGAGAAGATACTCGATGCCTGTTCTGGCAATCAGATAAAAGCATCCCATATACATGAAAGAACATACGGACAGATAGATATAACCTCAATAGATACCAGAGAGGTAAAAAACCCAAAATATAAATTTATACGAGGAGATGCAACAAAGATTCAATTAAATAAGAGTTTTGATAAAATACTTATTGATGCACCCTGCTCTGGGTTGGGGACACTTCCCAACAATCCTGAGATTAAATACAAAATAAAAGGATCTGCCATTCTCAGATATTCAGCCATCCAGTTAAATATTTTAAAAAATATTTCAAGATACTTAAAAAAAGGTGGAGTTATCCTCTATACGGTATGTACAATCACAAAATCTGAAACAGAAAAAGTGATAAAGAATTTTGTTGAAGAAAATTCCGAATTTGAGATAATCAGACCTGTTTTGAATAATATGAAACTAAACGAATATATAACCAAAGATAATTTCATAAGAATAATTAATTACAACCATAACAGTTTCTTTTATGCACTCTTACAAAGGAAATAATATGTTAAACAGGCAAAAGGTATATATTGCCACTTCAATCCTTTCAGCAGATTTTTCAAGACTCGGTGAAGAGATAAAATTGATAGAAAAAGCGGGTGG
>JBBISZ010000060.1:0-11518 GCA_037441045.1 Deltaproteobacteria bacterium
GAACGCCTCTCTCTCAAGATCCAGCACATACTGTTCATCTACCAGAACATCTTTACTTGTTATGCCACCACAGAGTACCCATGCAATCTTCTTTGCAATATGCATATCATATTCTGAGATATAGTTTCCATTTTTCATAGTATCGAGATTTGTCCAGATTGTGGCATAAGCTGATTCACCAGGCAGCCTGAACTTAAATGGCATTGGAGGTCTATACCCCATCTCGCTCAGATGCAATACAACCTTCTTTGCATCAGAGATAACTCTATCTCTATTCATTGTTATACTATCTGCCTCACTGAAATACTTAAATTCTTTCGCCTCAAGCGCAGAGGTGGCAACTTTTGCCATTGCTATCTGTTCAAATGCCTTGGCTATTAAATAAAAGGTATCTACATTTGGATTGTCAATTACAGGTTTCAGGTATCTTAATAAAGTCTCCTTTGTACCACCACCGGCAGGTAGCAGTCCAACTCCAACCTCAACCAGACCCACATAAGACTCACCGCAAGCCTGAACTCTATCGCAATGTAATAGCACCTCGCAACCACCACCAAGAGCCATACCTGCACAGGCACCGACCACCGGGACCTGAGCAAATTTCATTCTCATATTCGCATCCTGAAAAGCCTTTACAATACCCTCAACATTATTCCAGTTACCCTGCATAATCTCCCCAAGAAGCAGGAATATATTTGCACCCACAGAGAAATTCTGAGCCTCATTACCTATCACTATACCTCTATAACTCTTTTCAGCCAGATCAACAGCCTTGTTCATCATCGAAATAATATCAGCATCGATAGAATTCATCTTTGTATGGAATTCAAGTAGCAACACTTCATCACCAATGTCATATATGGTAGCACCATCATTCTCTTCAACTATCTTTCTGGCTTCTTTGAGATCATTGATGTAAATAATTCCTTTCTTCTCAGGTATCTCTTTGTATGCGAATGTGTTGAAATCAAAATAATATCTCCTGCCATTTTCACTCTTATAGAAAGACCTGTAACCTTTACTCAACATCTTCTCAATTTTTTCCGGCACTTTATAACCCTCAGCCTTCATTCTATTCACTGTCTCTTCAAGACCAACTGCATCCCAGCCCTCAAAAGGTCCTCTATCCCAGTTAAAGCCCCATTTCATGGCATTATCAATATTTACAATGTCATCTGCAATCTCACCTATTCTGTTGGTGGCATAAATAACCGTCTTTGCAAAGAGATCCCATGCGAACTTGCCAGCCCTGTCATTGTACGATATCAACTTTTTGACTCGTTCCCCTACATCCTCAATACTTTTTACCTCCTGAAGTGATTCATAATCATATTTCTTAAATTCTCTATATTCAAGAGTTCTGTAGTCAATTGTAAATTTCTTTTTGGTAGCCTTATCTCTCTTGTAAAATCCTGCCTTTGATTTATTTCCCAAAAGTCCCTTTTCAACCATCTTGAGCCAGAAATCAGGTGTCTTAAAAGTCTCTCTTTCTTCATCATTTACAAGAGATTCATAGACATTTTTAAAGACATGTACAAGCGTATCAAGTCCTACCAGATCCACTGTTCCAAATGCGGCGGATTTTGGTTTCCCCATTGGTTTACCGACAATCGCATCCACCTCATCGACCTCGTAGCCCTCTTCCATCATCTTCTTCATTGTATACATAATGGTAAAAACACCAATTCTATTGGCTACAAAATTTGGTGTATCCTTCCCATAGACTATACCTTTTCCAAGTACCACCTCACCAAACTCACTCATTGTATCAATTGCCTCTTTTGAGGTCTCAGGACCTGGAATAATCTCCAGTAGCTTCATATATCTTACAGGGTTGAAGAAGTGGGTTACCATAAAGTGCTTCTTAAACTCTGTTGAAAGCCCTTCCATCATCTTTGAGATGGGTATTCCTGATGTATTGGACGAAATTATCATTCCCGGTCTGAAAACCTCTTTTTCAAGCCTCTTGAAGAGATTGTTCTTAATTGCAAGATCCTCCTTTACCACCTCAACAATCCAGTCACACTCTTTTAGTTTATCAAAGTCATCTTCAAAATTCCCGATTTCAATCATCTCTGCAAGGTTTTTAGAAAACAATGCCGCTGGTTTAGAATTGAGTGCATTCTGCTTTCCCATCGCAGCGAGTTTGTTTCTGAACTCCCTGGACTCCCTGCTCAGACCCTTCTTACGATCATCATCAGAAAGTTCTGGTAGCACAATGTCAAGCATCAAACTCTTTACACCTGCATTTGCGAGGTGTGCGGCGATTCCTGAGCCCATAACGCCTGAGCCAAGAACTCCAACCTTATAAATTCTCTTCTTCATCTATGGCCTCCTTCTAAAAAAATAAAAAAATAAAAAAATACGACCTTTTTGACATACTGCGTCAAATGTATCAAAAAATGACGCAACCTGTCAAGAAGTATTTTTTGCCTTCCTCCCCTGCATTTTTTGACTACAGAGCTAAATTAAATCACAAAATCTAAAAAAATAAGCGTCTTGCAAGATTAAAACCGCTGATTGTACTGATTTTGAGTTTTCCATGACTATTTAATATGATTTAAGCATAACAGTTACAATTTCAAATATAAAGTTTTTATAGATACGGTATAATAATTAAGATAACTTAGAGTCCAATGAATATTATTCTTAATTTACGCCAGTTTGAGAATCAAAAAAACCTGAATATTATTTTATCCATATTTCTTGATTTTGAATCAGTTTGTGATTATATAATCAATAAGGATTAGGGGTATGAGTTATAAACCTAAGATTTATTTGATTACCAGAGACCGGGAATTTTTGGAGAATTTAAGAATCCTTTCAAAGGATTTTTGTAAAATAAAACGCATTGGCAACATTAAAAGCCTGTCATATGTAAATATAACTAATAGTGATTTAATTATTTCAGATATCTCAAACTCAGATGAAAAGATTTTAAAGGCAGCCGAGAAACTATCTGGATTCAAGATTATGGTCTTTGATAAATACTCCCCTGAGAATATAGGAGAACTTCTACCGTACTACCACTTCTTTCTGAGTAAATCTGTTCCTCCATCAGAATTTATGGAGAGAATAAAGAAAATCAGAGATCTGATGACAGAAAATATAAATTATATTACCTACCTTCCAGGAAATATAGACTTTGAGAATTTTTACCTGAATAATATTCAAAAAAATCTCTCAGTTGCATTTCTGGATATAGATAATTTCAAATTTTTCTGTGCCGCAAAAGGGGTTAAAAAAGCTCAGGAGATGCTCAGACTTGTATCCACCATTCTCAGGAAGAACATATTTACTTCATCCGTAAAGGGAGAGGTTTATGCGTATAATATTTTTTTGGACAGATTTGCCATTATTGCAAATAAGGATGAATTGACACGGATATGCTCATTTATTTATGAAGATTTCGCAAGATATAAGAATACACTCTTTGATAATTCAGAATTGACACGACAGTTTTATGTAATGCAGGATAGAGTCGGACAGATATTTGATATCCCTGTTACCACTCTTACAACCGTTATTATTACGAGGTCTTTTGACAGCATAATAGAGTTATATAGAACAGCAGAGGATCTCTTTAGATATCTCAAAAACAAGGGTGGCAATCTTATTTTTTCCGATAGAAGGCAGATGTCAGGGCAGCCCTCAGAAAAGGGCATTGTTCTAATTGCTGTTTATGATCCACTTAAAAGCAATTATCTCAAAATCTCTCTCGAACGCGCCGGATGGAAGGTATTTGTTACAAACGATGGTATAACCACACTCAAGCTATATAATCGAACTCGACCTTCCCTCATAATCCTGGACGAAGAACTCCCCCTGATCAACTATAGAGATATTACAAATGTTCTCAGATATGAGTTATCAGACAATAAGACAGTAATCGTATATCTCAGTGAAATTGATGACTGGATTGATTCTCAGTATAAATTTTCAACACTTTCAGGGGATTTAAATGCAGAAAAAATTAATAACAAACTAATTGCATTAATATCCCAAAATAGAGAGGTCAGAGGGTAAATAGATGCCGAGGAGGAAAGATACTGTTGGAATGAATATTACCTGCTCATTCTGTGGGCGAGGACAGAGAGAGGTTAAAAAGATTATTGCAGGCAAAGGTGTTTATATTTGTAGCGAATGTGTAAAAACCTGTGCAGACATACTCAGGCACGGAGTAAGAAATATAAACATCAACATCAATGAACTTCCAACACCTGAGAAGATAAAAAAATATCTCGACCAGTATGTAGTAGGTCAGGAATATGCAAAGAAGGTGCTTTCGGTAGCTGTTTATAATCACTACAAGAGAATAATAATTAATCCACAGAGTGACATCACGATAAATAAGAGTAATATCCTTATATTTGGACCTACAGGGACGGGCAAGACACTGCTTGCCCAGACACTGGCAAAATTCCTAAATGTCCCATTTGCTGTTGCAGATGCAACTACACTCACAGAGGCAGGATATGTTGGTGAAGATGTAGAATCAATGATTCAAACCCTGCTTATAAATGCAAACAACGATGTTTCAAGGGCAGAGACAGGAATAGTATATATAGACGAAATAGATAAGATAGCCCGCAAAACTGGAGAGATGCCTTCCGCTACCAGAGATGTATCAGGCGAGGGTGTTCAACAGGCACTCTTAAAATTACTTGAAGGAACAGACGCAAACGTAGCCCCAAAGGGTACCAAGAAGTTCAATCCACTTGCCGATCTTGTAAAAGTAAATACCAGAAACATACTATTTATCTGCGGAGGCTCATTTAAAGGGCTGGAGGATATTATTGCAAGAAGGATTGAGGGAGGAGGTATAGGATTCTCTGCCAGACTTAAAAAGAGTTCAACTGATAATGAACTATCAAATATACTTGAACAGGCGGAGGTAGAAGACTTTTTGAAATTTGGAATGATACCAGAATTTATGGGAAGAATCCCCATTCTTGTTCCAGTGAGAGAACTCAGTTCTGATGAAATGCTGAGGATACTCAAAGAACCAAAAAATGCGCTTGTGAAACAATATAAAAAGCTATTCAAACTTGAAAATGTAGAACTTGATTTCGAAGAAGATGCCCTGAAGGCTATTGTTGAGGAGGCTATGCAGAAGAAATCTGGAGCAAGGGCATTGAGATCTATTATGGAAGATTTTATGCTCGATATTATGTTTGATGTTCCTTATCTCGAAAATATAAAAAAATGCACTATAACAGAAGAAGTAGTCAAGAAGAGAGCAAGACCAATCCTTGAGTTTGAAAAAAAAGAAGAGACTGCATAGTATAAAACACTATCAATCAATCACTTCTCTAATTAAGCAAAAAACAATACTCTGAAAAAAAGATTATCCCCCCTAAAGAGTTATTAAGGTAAAATGATAAGAGAAAAAGCAGATAGATTTTTAATACAGCCTCATTTCCTCTAATTAATGTTATCCGTTTTATTATCTCTGAATGATATTCGAAGATGAAAAATTGACAGATACAGACTGAAAACACAACTTATCTTTTCTAAATTTAATACTACTGTCCAAAACAATTTACGAATATAAAATTTATTCCTCTAAAACAATAGGTTGGGTATAGCAAATTTGCATTTTCAAAATCAGAATATCCTTTCATATCTTTTTTATAACTCAAAATGCTGTCTATTTAAATACCACTTAAAGAGAGATGCTCTACATCAGATACAATAGGTAATTTCTCAAAAATTTATTTATTCACTCCCATAAATCTCTGTATATAAATAGACTAATCCTCAATAATGCCAAAAGATTGTTTATTGATTGGTTAAAGACTAAATAAAAAAATTAAATTTTAAGGATTAATTGCAAAATTTATTTTGGACAGATGTAAAATTTAATAAATTTTACAGGCCTTAACAAACAAGCTGATCTGCAAACTTTACACAATGATTTCTGAACAATAAAATCAGGATATTTTGATAACCCTATTGATATAATCTTTATCAACTCTTACCCGAATTCGTTTCTCCTTTGAAAAAAAGACACTTCCCTTCTCACCACCCTTCACCTTTCTAATATATTTGACTCTGGTATATGCTACCTCAACTGACTCATCTTCTGGTGCAGAACTTCTTGCTGCAGCAATCATTGCGGCTGTTAAAATCTGTCTTTCGGACGGAACTTTATTTCTCTCAACAGGCAGAACAGTATGTGAGCCAGAGTATCCAACTACATGAAACCAGAGGTCATTACCTCTTGCAAACTTAAATGTTAGAATCTCATTTGAAGTGGCATCAGTGCCAGAATATATCTTTCCCACACCCTCAACATAAAAGACGGCAAATGGTAGTCTTTCTCTTCCACCTGACATTGTTTGAGTATTACCAGTTCCTTTTCTTTTATCTCTGTCTTCAAAACTGGAGAGATTTTCTAAACTCTGACAATTAACCACCTGATTAATCCTGCCTTCTATCTCCTGTAACCTCTTCTTTATATACTCTTCCCTTTCATCTATGATCTTAAGCGAGTTTTTCAGCCTTTTATAATTTCTATAATATTTTTCCATATTCTCAAATAAAGAATATCTACAATCAATTGGAACTTCTATTGTCTCTTTACCTTTCTCTGTATAATATTCAAATATTACTGAGTCCCTCTTTTTTTCTAAAACAACATTCTGCTTTATTGCCTCTGCATATTTCAGATACTGTTCATATTTCAATGCATTTGTTCTATCAATCCCAATCTTATTTAATATAGAATAGTAATGTGCCTTTTTTCGATTGAGACTCTTCAAAATATCTCTCTTTTTCTCTAAAAGCCTGTAATCGTAAATTATTCTGCTATAATATTCCGAATAAAATTCTGAGGCAGATGAAATTTCGGGTATTAATAATCCTCCCACATCATCAAACTGATGAGGAAAGGGCGGTATATATTTTCTTGATACAAATAGAGCCCTCTTCTGCGAGACATTTTCTCTGATTGAACCAAGAATAATATTAGTAATATCGGTTAAAAATATGTTTGCATGTCTGCCGGTGAGTTCTGCATATACATTAAATTCAGAGGTTGAGATCCTGATTACACGATCCTTATTAATCTGTTCAATATTCTCAATAAATTCCCCCGTAAGATATTTCCTTAATAACATCTGAAATGAAAAAGGTTCAGATGGACTACTTTCCCTCTTGTATGTGCAATAAATTCTATTAAAACCATTTTCTATAGAAATTAATAAATACCTACTTCCTTCACCTCTGTAAATCTCAATATAAAGGTCATTTCTACTGGTCTGAAAAACATCCTGAATTCTGGCACCTTTTACCAGTAAAACTAATTCATTTATAACTCTTTCAATATCTATTACAGTAAAATTGTGTCCCATAAAATGAAAAGGGCAGCCCTTATGCTGCCCTTTCAGGAAAAAACCACAAGCAAATCTTCCGACTTACTTTTTTGCCTTTTTTGCTGGTTTTTTCTTTGCCGTCTTCTTTGCTGTCTTCTTTGCACACGCCATATCTAACCTCCTTAAATAGAATGTCTGGTATTGCAGTTAACATACATTATATTATATGTCAAGTGAAATATTTTACTATATGTTTTTAATTAATATTAACCAGATACTAAAATATGTGAGATATAAAAGTGCCAGTTACATTTCGAGTCTTATACATACCTATAATATGTAGTTTTGAAAATATAAATTATTAACCTTAAAATACAATTCAATATTAGCAGGTATTATCCATCAGGTACAATAGTAGTTAGAATTATAAGAACTGAAAGACTTTTTTATTTAATCTCGCTGGAAACTACAAATGTTCCTGACAATTTATCGTGGAGAGCCTGCCCTCTCTCATCCACTATTATCCATACAAATCCAATAAACAATGTAAGCAGATTCAGCAAAAATAAAAAATTTCTCAACATTATTCTATAAAAACTTACTTTATAAGAATTTTTTTCAACCAGCGAAAGTCCAAACAACATCTTTCCAATTGTACGAGATGAAAGATGGTGGAACAGCATTGAATAAAAGAATCCAAATAGAATATAGAGAGAAATAAACAATATTAACATGTCCTCTAACTTCAAAGCGGATTTATCCATAAATATAATATTTGGATTGGTTGAGAAAGAGAGTCCTACAAACCAGATTATCAGCACACAGACCAGAACAAGCACTGAATCAACGAATAGACTTAAAAATCTCTGAAAAAAAGTTGCAGCATAAAACTGCCTTGAAATTGGTAACTGCTCATCTATGGGTTGAGTTGGTTTCTCAATATCCTCCTCTGAATCAAACTCCAGAGACGGCTCAACCTTTGATGAAGGTGCCGGTCGTTCATGCTCATCTGAAAAATCTATATCTGTCTTTTCAACAATAGTCTCAGGCTCACTACCAACAGAAATCTCATCAGTAATGACATGTGAAAACTCAGCCTGTGAATATGGCTTTTTACACTTCTTGCATATCTTCCTGCCAGCCTCATTTGGAAATCCACAGTATGGGCAAATATTATCTGCCATTTTCTATATTACACCTCCTGCCATACTCATATAGAATAATAGTCGATATTACAAGCGGAATCGTTTCGGCTCTTAAAATATTTGTGTTGAGAGAAAAACCCATTATCCCTCTCTGATTAAACATATCAATTTCCTGTTCAGAAAAACCGCCCTCAGGGCCAGAAAATACATTAAAAGGCAAGTCAAAATTGACATTGTTTTTAAATATCTCACCAATAGAAAAACCTGCATAAGGATGCAGATATAAATTATTTCCATCGTTTATTCTATTAAGAGCCTGTTTAAGATCCATTGGATGATTGATTAT
The DNA here is from genome assembly GCA_037441045.1 of Deltaproteobacteria bacterium. Taxonomy (GTDB): domain Bacteria; phylum Myxococcota; class SpSt-1050; order SpSt-1050; family SpSt-1050; genus SpSt-1050. The sequence continues at coordinate 8,808 of JBBISZ010000060.1, forward strand.
AAGATCTTTATTCCTCCCGCTCTGTAATGCTGAACTGCTCGCAATCTTTTTAAACCTTTCAATCTTTTGATAAGATATTACTCTAACAGAAGAGTAATTACAATAAACGGGTGTGATTGAATATACCCCTATTTCAGAAGCCTTCTCAATCGCATAATCAAAAGGGCTACCCTTTATTGTCCCCATAAAAAGATTAATCTTAACAGGAATATTGTTTTTTACCTCTTTTTCAGAAATACTTTTTATAATACATTCCCCATTTGCTTTGCAGAAAATCCCTTCAAACAATCTATCGCCTCCTGTCAGAATCTCTACCACCTCACCATTTTTCAATCTCAAAACATTCTCAAGATAATGTCTATTGTTTTTATCCAGAACAAGAAAATTCTCCCCTTCATTATATTTCTGAAAAATCCTGACCCTTCTCATCTCTTTTCCATCAAAAGACTCGCCCAGCCATTTATTTCAATTCTATCTTTTAACTGCATGTTGCCAAATAATTTCAGAAGTTCTCCTGTCTCACAACTGAGAATCCCCGAAAAAAACACATACCCATTTTTATTGAGAGACCTGATAATTATATTCTTATTCTCTGATATCTCACCAAACAACATATTTGCAAAAATTATATCATATTTGCCTTTACAACTTTTAATCTTCTTGTTGAAAAAATTTATACCTTTTATCTTATTTAATTTCATATTTTCATAAATTGCCGTCTTACACTCCGGGTCAAAGTCATAGGCATCCACCTTACCTGAATCAAGCATTCTCGCAAATATAGATAGGATTCCTGAGCCAGAACCAAAATCTGCAATGCTCCTGTTTCTGATCAAAGATCTGTTTCTATAAATCAAATTCATTATCCCCTGTGTTGACTCATGATGACCCGTCCCAAAAGCCATCGCCGGGTTTATAATTATCTTAGTAATGTTTCTTTTATCAACTTTCTTTTTAAAGGGAGGAACAACCACAATATCATCAGTTATCCATACAGGTCTTACAGACCTCTGCCATTTTTTATTCCAATCCTGTTCGTAAACAATATCGCTCCTTATAGATTTTACACCCCCGATCTGCTTCAACTTTTCAATAAATTTTTTCGATGGAAATTTTGATGGAGTATAATAAATATGCAGAAATTTTTTATTTATCTCATAAGAGAGTCCAGATGGTTTGCTCTCTACCCACACAAAGTCTTCCAGCCTTTCAAAGACTGGAGAGTCTGCCTCTATTACCAACACTTTTGCAGAGATGATTTTACTCATATTTGAATAATCTCAATGAACTTCTTGAAAATTCCACATAAAAACCAAAATTAAAGGTAATATTTCCTTCCTTATCCATAAGACCTTTGGGTGGATTTGGAAATGGCTGAGCTGCTCTGAAGGCATCTACAGCAACCTTATCAAGAAAATCAATCCCGGATGATTGGCTTACATCTATCTCTTTTAAGTTTCCCCCCGAATCAATTCTGACTTTCACAATAGTCAATCTATCCTTGTTCCCGTAAATATTACCGTAAGGATCATATTTCAGAATAACATTTGATGGATCCCAGTATTGACTTACAGTCTTCTTTATCCTGTTGAAGAAGGATGCATATTTATACTCCTTTGCATTTAAAAAAGTAGCATCAGACTCCTCAACATCCTTCAACCAATCGTTAAATGGTCCCCCAGAGTATTTGCCAGAAAATACATCTTCTGGAAAAAGCTGTGCAAGCCTCCTTTTATGTAGTTCCTTCCCTTTTTCAAGAGTTGTTCCAAATTGAAACTGATCATCCTCGCCATTTATTTCTTCAGAAAAGTCCGCATTCTTTCTAACACCATTCTCAGACTCCTCCATTTTGACACTGTCACTCTTGAGCAATTTCGGTATCTTGAGAGCCAGTCTCTTCTCTTTTTCATTCTCGTTTAACTCTTCTGAATCCTTCCTGTTCTCTTTTATTACAATACCTGGAGCTGGCTTTTTACCTCTTGATTCATTATCTTTAAAATTCGATAAGGAGTTTTTACCTATTTGAGGACGTGGCGCTGGATTTTTATAATCATTTCTTGCATATTTGCTAACCGTCTCTTTTTCTACAGAACTATTATGCTCTGCTAGAAATCTGTATTTTTCTGGTTTCTTATTGCTTTCAGTTTCTCCAATGTATACCACCTGCCACTTCTCCTCTACCTCCTTCTTAACCTCAATTATCTCCTTCTCCTCTTCATTTTTTATATCTTCAGTAATATCCTCTTTTTTCCTTGGACTTAAATGCTTCTCTACACTTCCCTTATCATATTCATTGGTTGCCAGAGGATTCAAATACTCAACCTCTACTACAGTTCCATTCATATCCACCTCTTCTTTGATACCACTTATGAGCATCTGTACCAGAATAAAATGGAACATCAGGGCAAATACAAATGCCAATAGAAATCTATCAAAATGAGTTCCATTCTTCATAGATATATTGTATTTCTACTTATCAAAAAAATCAATATTAGATACCATCAGGCATAAAAAAAGGGCAGTATATACTGCCCTTTAGATTTAAATGAAAAATATTTATAACTATTCTGCCTTCTTCTCCTCGGCAGCTTCCTTCTTCTCCTTTGCCTTCTCTTTTGCCTCTTCCTTCATCTACTTTACCTTCTCTTTTGCGGGTTGATTCTTATAATTTTCATTGTCGTTTGGCGCTGAATTGTAATACTTTTGCTGGG
>JBBISZ010000061.1:0-11467 GCA_037441045.1 Deltaproteobacteria bacterium
TCAGATATTTCAATATCAGTATTGCTATCAATGCTGTCCAGATCTGTGTCATTACAGCATTCGGGGTAGTCCCGCCTGTGATTATTTGCACATGAAAGTGTAGAACGCTCTGGAGACACTTCAATCTCTCAATGCTTGAGCTTCCCCATACATGTAGCAAGTCCTCCTGTTATCTCCCTCAATGAATGAGCCTGCCCTGATAAATTTATTAATCAGAAGCCTCCTTTCAGAAAGGTTTATATCATAAGATATAACTGGTTGAGGCTTCCATTTGCAAAATTTATTCTGGACAGATGTGATTTCAACTGAAATTAATTATTATGATAGGAAGTGTGTGATACAGAATAAAAGTTGTTATGAGTTATAACTCTTAGTAATCCCAGAATTTTAAGAATTTGAGCGAATGTTTATTAAATTTCATTAACAGAAACAAATTGTTTAATAGGTGATACAGGTATATTAATTGGAAATATTAAATATTCAACTTGCATAATTGAGAGAATTAAAATATTATCCTGTAGACTTATATAATTTATCTGAGAGGTATTGTCATGTCTCAAAAGGAGCTATGGGCTACTCGTATTGGACTTATTCTTGCCATGGCGGGAAATGCTGTGGGTATGGGAAATTTCTTAAGATTTCCTGCTCAGGCTGCAAAAAATGGTGGCGGTGCTTTTCTTATCCCTTATTTTGTTGCTCTATTGTTAATGGGTATACCTCTGATGTGGCTTGAATGGAGCATGGGGAAGATAGGGGCAAGAGAGGGAAGACATTCTACGATCACGATTTTTGAGGTGCTGTGGAAGAATCCCATTTCCAGATATCTCGGTTCAATAGGTGTCTCACTTACCATGATGTTTGTAGTATATTATTTGGTGATTGAGTCATGGACGCTGATGTATATGTTTTTCTCGTTGAAGGGATCTTTTTTGAGTGTTGGTTCTATTGATAATATGAGAGGTTTTCTATATCAGTTTCAGGGGGTGGAGAAGGGTGAATTTTTTGGTTCAAATATTACGATGCTGCTTGGTTGGCTAATAATAGTTGGGATAAATGTCTACATACTCTATAGAGGCGTAAGTGGAGGGATTGAAAAACTTGCATTTGTAGCAATGCCGCTTCTTATCCTTTTTGCAATAATGCTTGTAGTAAGGGTTTTTACACTAAGTACTCCTGACCCTTCAGTCCCTGAAAATTCTGTGTTTTCGGGGCTTGCATGGTTATACAATCCCGACTTTACAAAACTTACTCTCTTCTCTGTATGGCTTGCGGCTGCAGGTCAAATATTTTATACTCTATCTGTTGGACAGGGGACTGTTCAGACTTACGCCTCTTATGCAAAAGAGAAACAGGATGTTGCACTTACAGGACTTACTACAGCCTCTACCAATGAGTTTTGTGAAGTGGTTCTGGGTGGGTCTATTGCTATTCCGATTGCGGTAGCATATTTTGGAATAGAGACGACAATGCTGATTGCTCAGAGGGGTAGTTTTGATATAGGATTTGTTGCAATGCCGATTATTTTTACAAAAATTTCAGCAGGATTTTTGTTTGGAGCTATCTGGTTCTGTCTGCTGTTCTTTGCTGGACTTACAAGCAGTGTGGCACTTACATCCCCTTTTATAGCTTTTATAAGAGAGAAGTTTGGACTGAACAGGACAAAGGCTGTTGTATTTGCAGGAGTTATACTTTTCCTCTTTTGATTGCCAAATGCCTTATTTATTAAATTTGGATATCTTGACCAGTATGACTTCTGGATAGGAACTGTTGCACTTGTGGTCTTTGCTCTAATTGAGGTTGTAGTTTATGCCTGGATTTATGGAGGTGATAAGATGTGGGAGGCTTTAACATCTGATGCTGAACTAAAGATTCCAGGAGTATTTTACTATATTATTAAATATGTGGTTCCAATTTATCTTATTGTTCTTCTTGGTGGCTGGTTTTATCAGGATCTAACCTCTGACAAATCAGAGATACTTATGTCGGGTGTAAGTCCCGAAAAGATACCTTATATCTGGGCAGCGAGATTAAGTCTTATAGGATTCTTCCTCTTTGTAGCACTTCTTGTAAGAATACCATGCAGAAGGGAGGGCAAAGATGAGGTTTGAACTTTCAGGATTAATTATTCTTGTTGCGAGCTGGTCATTAATTACATTTACTTTTATTTACTGTCTTGTAAAGGTGCTGAAAAAAGACAAAGACCAATAATTAGAGAGCCAGGATCAATTTTTTTTATTTATCCAGAAGATTTTTCTCAAAATTTTCTTTAATAAAATATAGTCAAATATCACAATCTATTTTGGAATTTGTAAATAAATCTTATTTCTTTATTGCTAAAATTTGCAGTTGTGTTTATATATTTGTATGTCCTTGATTTTCAGCATGGGTGATATTTCAACAGTACTTCTTAAGATAACAATATTCGTCGTTGTGGCTCAACTTCTGGTAATCTTTTTTCTTTTTATCGTTTATGTAAAAAATTTATTTTCCCATCAACTCTATCAGTATATTCTTGAAAAATATGAGTATTATATAATGGAGGCATCGTTAGGAAAGATTGAAAAAGATTCTCCACTTTTCAGGACAACTTTATTTATTAGAAATATCCTCAGGGTAATAATCCTTGATAAAATAATGTCGGTTGGCGGTGATGCCCGAAAGGGTCTCGCCTTGCTCTACAAAGAGTTAGGATTTGAAAAAAGGGATATGAGACTACTAAATTCAAAAAAATGGTATCACAGGATAAGCGCCATAACAGCTCTCACTATTACAAAATCGGAGGCACTAAAAAATTTTCTTAATCATCTTGCTATGGATCGTCATATCTCCGTGAGAATCAGTCTCATCAAGGCAGTGATTTATATGTGTGGAACAGATACAATTAAGGAAGTGGTGGCTTGTATGGCAGAGATGCCGGATTGGGTTAATGAGAGGCTCGTTCCTGTGATTCTTAAGGCAGGTAAGCTACCTTACGAGAGGATAAAAGATATTTTTGATAACGCAAATGCAAGGGTAAAAAGATATCTTGTTCCTTTAATATTTGAATCTGACAGCGAACAGGCATTATGGGACCTAACAAACAAATTTGATGAATATGATCTTGAGACAAAGATATCTATTGTAAAATCTCTGAGCAGGGTAGGGAGTATTGATAAGATTATTGGATTTGTTGAAAATATTATGAAAGCAGACATATGGGAGTTGCGTGCCCAACTTGTAAAATCTCTTGGTCTAATAAGAGATGAAAAGTCAATACCTTATCTGATTGCTGGACTGGATGATAAGAACTGGTTTGTAAGATTTAATTCTGCTATCTCTATTGCTCAGTTTCAAGAGAAGGGACTCGGTATGCTGGGTGAATTTGCTAAATCTGGTTCTGGTTTTAAGTCTGATATTAGCAGATATATTCTGGATTTAAACAGGTACGGATTTTTAGGAGAGGAGATGAAGGGATGATTACAATACTTCTCGTTATCTCCTGCTCAATTATACTGATTTCAGTATTTTATTATATATTAAGGTCGTTTTTTAGTGAGATAAAGAGTATTTCGGGGTCTACTCGAGATATATAAATGAGGCTGAAAAGCTGCTGCTTTCAAATATAAAGGTGCCAGTGAGTATTATCATCCCGCCCATTGAGAAATACAATGTCCTTGAAAAGATAATTAAGGCATCTGTAAATGTAAATCACCCGATGTATCAGATTATAGTGATGCTAAATAAGAGTAGTCAGCATCTAAATAAACTTATATCTGAGTTTAATCTTGTGAAACTTGATGCGGTTTATAGAATGGTTTTAAAATCTACAGGCGTCATTCATACTTATAGGAGTACAATTGATAAAAGGTTATCAGTTATTGTAGCAGACTCTAATGAAAGGAGTGCTATTATAAATCTGGGTGTGGATGTGTCAACATACCCTTTTATCTGTATCTTCTCTGAAGATTATATTCCGTCCTCAGATCTACTTCTGACACTTGAGCCAGTTATAATCTCCAACGAGGGTCCAAACTTCGGTTCTATTACGCCTGCGGCTTCCATTATAGAAAATAGTGCATCCCAACATTATATCAAAAGTATTTATGCATATTCCAACCTGTTTACATTTTCTATCCCGTCTGATTTTGCATTTCTGATTAAAAAGAAGTTTATTGTTGACATGAAAGGACTTCAAAAAAACGAGGAACTGCCTGATTTCTTGAGGAGAATGATAAGATCCGGGCTAAAACTCATTCCTGTTGCCGCCACTGGAGACTCAGCAGAAAAAAAGGGTATATTTATAAGTCTGATTCGTGAACATCTAAGAAAAATTATCTGCGGCCTCAGGCTTTCAAATTTAACTGTATTGATTAATGACATTTATTATATTGCGTTTCTCTTATTAAACTTTCTGATGTTTTATATGTTGTTTACTTCTCTTAAGAATGGATTGCTTTATTTTATCCCAATTTTGTTTATCTTTGTTATTATTCCATTGAAAGATATAATGATTCTCTTGATAGAAAATCTTTTGCAGAAGAGAACAGATAATCCACTTTTAATAAAAGCAATATTTATTTCTCTATTAAAGCAGTTTGGTGTGGAGCAGGTAATCTCAGTTCTTTTTCTGTATTATAGTTTTAAGAGAATCGCAGGAGCAGGGAGGTAGATTAGATGTTTTATTATTATCTGTTTTTAATTATGTGTGCTGTCTCCCTGAATGACAAGGGTAGTGGTGTAAAGGCTGAAAATCCCGTTGTGTCTGAGGAAAAATCTTGTAAGGAGGGTAGCAATGACAGGTGTGAGGATTTTCTATAATCTTTATATAAGGAGGGAAGATATATAGAGGTCATTAATTATGCCCGGAAATACTGCAATGATGAGGCTATTAAGATATGTACCATAGGCGCAACTGCTGCTTCGTTTGTTTCAAAGTATGATATCTGTGTTATGTTGCTGTATAAAAGGTGTTCTGATAAAAATCCACTCAACTGTGCAATTCTGGCAGATTGCCTCTTTGAACTGGATAGAGTGGAAGAGTCGTTATCTCCAGCAAAGATTGCGTGTGAGAATGGTGCATCTGATTCCTGCTCTACTGTATCGGCATATTATCTTACAAAAAACAAGAAGGGGGAGGCAATAATCTGGGCAAAAAAGGGTTGTGAGAATGGATCGGGAATGTCATGTGGGGCAGTCTCTGCATTGTATGTATCGGATGGAGAGTTTAAGGAGGCATTTGATTTTGCAAAGAAGGGGTGTGATCTAAAAGACAGGAATGCCTGTAAGGCGGCGGCCGTCAGTTGTGAGAGATTACAATTTGGTTGTGAAAAAGAATATTATGAGAAGTGCTGTCAACTCAAAGATAAAGAATGTTGCACATTAAAAAGTAAGAGCGAAAAAATAAAACTCAAGAAGTAATTACTTAAAGAGATCCGGTTCGAATATCAATATATAAGCAGCGACATATCTGTAGTCATTTATACCAGCATCACTAATATATCCAATAGTTCTATAACTGCTGTTCTGGATGGTTCCATCATTTCTTATGTATCCGAGTGTCCTGTAAGAAGAATCCTTTATTGTCCCCTCTTTATAATACCCGAGTGTCTTATAGGATGAATCCTTGATTGTATTGTCTGATGAGAGATATCCTATAGTTTTATAAGAACTGTCCTGGTATATGCCATCAGATTTGATATATCCTTTTGTTTTATAAGAAGAATCTTTAATAGTCCCATCCTTTTCAATGTAAATATGTGTTGCATAGTTACTGAGCTTAATGGTGATCTTTGATCCAAATAGGTCTTTGCTATAAAGATATGAGGCATGCAAAGTAAAAAATAGAATCAGGACAATGTAATGCTTTTTCATGAATGACTCCTATTTAATGTCTGTTTTATTTCTCTTACAAAATATCAAATATGTCAAAAAATATATAAAGTTCCTAAATTAATTATAAAAGATTGCGGAGTTATTTTTTCTTCTTGAGAGATGCTATTATCTTGCTCTTTGCCGGATTGGTCGGTGGTGGATTCTAGTATTCGCTTATAATGGCTCTTATCTCTTCAAAAATACCTTTTTGAATTTCTTTTATCTTTGCCTGAATCTCAGGATTGTTTCTAGCCTTTAGTTCCAGTTCCATCTCAGCATCTGCTGCAATTCCTTTTTTCATTCTAATTATTTTCTCATCTTTCTCTTTGAGCATCTTAATAACCTCACTTACAGAGATGACCTTCTTTGTGGTAGCCATACAACCTCCACTCTAAGAATTATATAGTAATAATAAATTTAAGTCAAAAAAATGACTCAAAACTCTCATTTCTCCTTCAGGTTTATTTTTACTGTCTTTGTCTCACCTTCCTGAATTTCAACCTTTCTGACCTCTTCATTATATCCATCTGCTGTAACTCTTATTGTGTGTGCGCCGGGCGGTAGTTGCTTTGTAAGTGTAGGCATTGTTCCAGCCTGTGCCCCATCAATAAATACGGTCAGATCGGCATCTGTCGGAGTAATCTGAACAATTATCTTTCCTGGTTCGGCAGATGCTGCCTCTTTTTTAGCCTTTGTTTTTTCTGACTCAATCTTTGCCTTCTCTTTTTCTCCCTTTTCTTCCTGGATCTTTTTTGCCTTTTCCTCCGAGACTTTCTTCTCTTTCTCTTCTTCCTTTTTTATTTTTGCTTTTGTGATGATCTTGACGCCTTCCCCTTTTTTCTGTTTCTCTTCCACAGCCTTTAGGGTTAGAGGTTGAATATCAGGCTCAACTACCTTCTGTTTTTTGGCCTCTGGCTCTTTCTTTTCTTCCTTAGTGGCTGTCTCATTCACCTTCATTTCCTCCTGCTTTTCAGGGGCTTTTACCTCTTCTTTCTTCTCTTCTTTCTGTACCGGAATTTGAGGTTGTGCCTGAATATTCTCTGGAGTCAGGTCTTGCTTCGTAATAACATTGGAGACCTCATGACTTCTTACAAAGATTTTTGGGGCATATTGAGGAAACATATAGAAGAAACCTATTGCCCCGCCAATGATGACGATAAATATTAAAAATATTAACCAGAGTCTGGATGTCCTTCTTACAGATGATACGTCAGTAGAGCGAATTATCTCTCTTATTTTGACAATTCCCGTGTTCTCTTCAAGTGGCTGTCCCGGTGGCAGATATTCAAATATGTATTGTGCCTGTTTGTCATCAGGAGATGCGATCTCACCAGATCTGGGCTTTTCCATCTCCCTTGACATTATCTCAGCAAGAGTTGAGGGCTTGCTTTCGGTTGAGACCTCCTCCTTTTTTGGCTGAGGTTCATGTTGAGCCATTATTTCTGCTAGAGATGGTGTGGTTGTGGGTTCTGATACTGTTTCTTTGGGTTCTTGAACCTCGACTTTTGGCTCCTCTATTTTGACCTTTGGCTCTTCAACTGTAGTCTTTGGCTCTTCAATCTTTATCTTTGGTTCTTCTACTTTGACTGTTGGTGCAGCAGGCTCTGGCTGTTTCTCTGATGTTATCTTCTTTTCACCTGATTGTGGCTTTGATGCCCTAATCTTTTCCAGCAGTTTTTGAATTAATATTTGAGAGGTTGGACTCAATTTCAAGAATTTTGCCCTGACACCTCTTCTCCCTTTTTCAGAGTCTACCTCAGCCCCTACTACCTCCGCAAGGGCATCTATAATCTTTACATTCTCCTTCTGTCCAAAACTTTTGAGCCTATATTCAATCTTTATTCTTGTACCTACTGGCAGAATTGAATCTGATGGCACATAAATCTCGCTTTCAGACAGTATGCCTGACTGAAGTTGAATAAATTGTGATATATTTTCGTTTACAGGATTTAGATTCAAAATCACAGGTTGATTATTGTTTGTCTTTTCATCTTGCATTTTAGACTCCAATTATATAATACTCAAAGCGTGTTTAAATTATCCTTATATGACATGGATGTCAAGAAAACATTATGAAAAATTTGACAGGATACTTATATGAAATTTTTTAAAATTGAGAGTGTTGATAAAATAGAGGGAATATCTCAGGGTACTGCAGTTGCAATAGGTAATTTTGATGGGGTACATATTGCCCATAGACAACTTGTTTTGAGTATGAGGGATTTTGCAAGAAAGTCAGGACTCTGTTCGCTTGTGCTCACATTCAGACCGCATACAGCACACCTCTTTGATAAATTTGGTTCGCCTCACCTCATTATGACCTATGATGAGAAGATTGACGAACTGGCAGATCTTGAGGTTGACATCATATTGGAGCAGCATTTTAGCAGGGAATTTGCAGATCTTTCAACTGAGGAATTCCTATATAACTATCTTGCAAGACTTAATGTCAGGGCAGTATTTGTAGGTTTTGACTTCATCTTCGGGAGAGGTGGACAGTCGGGTGCTGATGAATTGAGAGATTTTGGCAGGAAGACAGGGGCATTTATTCACATTATGGATCCTGTCATACTCAACGGTTCAAGAGTGAGCTCTACCAGAATAAGAAATCTCCTTATGGAAGGCAATGTGGAGATGGCAAACCAGCTTTTAGGGAGGAGATACTTTATTGGTGGAATAGTAAAGAGAGGGAAGATGCTCGGAAAGAGTATACAGTGTCCAACCGCAAATATCCCGATTGTAGATAGGCTCTCACCACGGGAAGGGGTTTATCTAACTGTAACAGTAATCGGTAATAATAGATACAGGTCTATCTCTAACATAGGCAAAACCTCCAGTGAAAAAAATATAACCATGCTGGAGACACATATCTTTGATTTTGACAGAGAACTATACGATGAAAAGATTAGAGTAGAATTCATAAGATTTATAAGACCTGAGATCAGGTTTAATTCTATGGAAGAGATGAAAGAGACTATCAGAAAAGATATAGAATATGCAAGAAGGGAATTTCAAGGACTAAATGAGAATTTTTAAGTCTATATATGAGGCCCTGAAGATATTGATCAGATCAATTAAAGATCTGATTGAAGACAATGGAATGATTTATTCAGCCGCTACATCGTTTTACTTTCTGGTGAGCTTCTTCCCGGTGGTTTTACTGATAGTATACGTCTCTGTCTCAACGCTCGGATTTATATATAAAGGTATAAATATTCAGGAGATCTCAAGAGAGCTGTTCTCGTATATAAAGCAGATTCTACCCTTTATACCCGAAAGTCTTACTCAGGAACTTTCAAAAATAATCAAGAGTTCTCGAGGTGTTGGAATTGCAGGACTTATCACCCTGATGCTATCTTCTACTGCAGTAGCAGAATCCCTTATTCAGGCTTCAAGGACAATTTTCAGGTCTCAAAAGGCACATTTTGTACTTGCCAAACTACTTACAATAGCAATTATAATTGGTGTGGGTATATTGCTTGCCCTCTTCCTTGCAGTTACATCTCTGGTCTCAAACCTTCTTGCCCAGAATCTTCCTTCTGTTTACAGGTTTGTAATGATCTATAAGGGTAATGTGCTTTTTAGTATCATTATTCCTGTGATATTGATTTTTTTAAGCTACATAACAATTACTTATCTCCTGATTCCTGTTAAAGTCAGTATAGATAGGATAGCGAAGGTGGGAATTTTCTTTACATTTTTCTTTATGCTGGCAAAGATTTTTTATGGATACTATTTGAAAAACATTACAAAGATGACTATATTTTATGGTGGGATTTCAGCACTGGTTGTGCTGGTTCTGTGGGTCTTTTATATTACAACACTATATCTGGTATCTCTTGAGATGATCAAAAATATGTTAGGTAGAAAGAACAATGGGAAATCAGGAGGTTAGAGATGATTGTCAATGAAGAGACGAAAATTCTACAATTGATAAAAGAATATCCTTTCTTGACCGAATTTTTAATAAAATATAATGAAAAATTTTCTATGCTTTCAAATCCTATAATGAGAAACACTATGGGTAGAGTTGCAACCTTGAAGATGGCGGCAGAGATTGCGGGTATTGATATAAATAAATTCGTTGAGGATATAAAGAGAGAAATAGAAAAAAGAGGTGGATCCTCCAAAATCGAAAATCGTGATGATTCAAAAAAGCAGGAGATTCTTAAATCAATTATAAAAGATTTACATAATGGTGTACCATTTGTTGATGTAAAGAAGAGATTTGATGAGCTCATCAAGGATCTGGACGCTGCTGAGATTGCCCGAATGGAGGAGGCACTTATATCAGAGGGGATGCCGGTTGAGGAGGTTATGAAGTTATGTGATCTGCATGTAAATGTCTTTAAAGGAATTCTTGATCAGAAGCCATCTGTTGAGGTCCCACCGGATCATCCAATATATACTTATCAGAGAGAAAATAAAGCGATTGTGGAGCATTTAAATAATATTCAGAATTTGATGATAAATCTGGATAAAAATCAGAGCGAGGATATATGGGCATCTATTACTTATGCGATTAAGAGGCTTCAGGATATAAATTACCACTATCTCAGAAAGGAGAATCAGCTATTTCCATATCTCGAGAAACATGACTTTTCTGGGCCATCGCAGGTTATGTGGGGTATTCATGATGAGATAAGGAATAAAATTAAAGAATGTATCAGACTAACTGAGGAGAAAAAATGGGAAGAGTTGAAAAAGATCCTCCCGTCTCTGATTGTAAAAATAAATGAGATGATTTATAAGGAGGAGAATATTCTGTTTCCTACAGCGATAAAACTTATTACAGAGTCTGAATGGCAGGAGATCCGGTCTGGAGAAAAGGAGATTGGATTTTCTTTTATAGACTATCACGATAATATAAAGCAGGATAAATTAAATAGTCATATTAGTTATAATGGGGAACTCTCTATATCTACAGGCAGTCTGACAATTGAGCAGGTTGATGCTATACTGAAGACGCTCCCTCTGGATATATCATTTGTGGATGAGAATGATAAGGTAAAATACTATTCTGATACGAAGGATAGGATATTTCCGAGAAGTCCAGGTGTTATTGGAAGGGATGTAAGAAAGTGTCATCCACTGAAATCTGTTCATATAGTGGAAAAAATACTCAAGTCATTTAAAGAAGGGAAGAAGAATGTTGCTGAGTTTTATATTGTAGTTGGTGGAAGAGATATTCATATAAGGTATTTTGCCGTGAGAAATAAGTATGGTAAATATCTGGGTACACTCGAAGTCTCTCAAGATGTAACTGCTATAAAGAAACTTACAAAAGAAAAGAGACTTCTTGATTGGGAAGACTGATATATTATCTGTTCTAATATATATAGAGAATTACTTCCTGTTAATAAATATTCATACTGTTCAGATAAGAATTGTAAGAGTACTTTAATCAGAAATTTTGTTCAATTATAAATTGTTCATCCTTAAATCATTTTTACCTATTAATAATGGACTATAGACTGTGGACTGTGGACTAAAAAATCCACCAGTATCTGTAACATTTGAAGCAAAACAGAAATCAACAGATTTTACATCTATTGATATCTCAAGCATAAGTGCTATAATCAGGGACAATATGAATAAGGCGATTGACATTACGCAA
>JBBISZ010000062.1:0-11341 GCA_037441045.1 Deltaproteobacteria bacterium
ATAATCGCCAGCCCTGAAACCAACAGGGAGAGAATATCTCAAAAATTCACCTTTTGATGTGTCGTAATAATTAATACCAATGCCAAAATTACTAAATTCCAGTACAGAACCATAGAATCTTGAATCTAACTGATAAGACTCGAGATAATATAAAGCAAACTGATTGTCATTTAGCAATCCAAAGATGGCGGGATTCTCCAGTGCATTTAATGAATTATATGTAGATGCGTAAGGATTGAACCTATTATAATAAATTAGATCATCATTTGCAGCATACAATACCGATGAAATAAAAAAGACCTCAACCAGAAATAACAATCTTCTAAACATATATACTCCTTAATAAAATCAAATTTAATATACCATCAGAGTAATAAAATCAAAATAAATCTAATTTAATCCCTGAAGATCTTCCCGGGATTTAAAAGATTGTCGGGATCAAATATTCTCTTTATCTGTTTCATAATAGTTACTGCACTGGCATCAAGCTCCTTTTCTGAATAATCTTTTTTCAGGATACCTACACCATGCTCTCCCGATAGAACCTCCATATTTAATCGCAACATCCGAAATCAAATTCATAACTACATTGAACTCTCTTTCCATCATCTCTTTCGAATCAAACATAAAATTCACATGTAGATTTGAATCGCCTGCATGACCAAAAATGGCAGTTTTCATACCCCTTTCTTTAGCAAATTCCCGTATCTCGTTTACGGCTCTTTTTAGATTGGAGAGTGGGACGCATATATCATCAGCAATCCTGAACGCCCCTGCAGCATTGAGAGAAGGGGAGACATCTCTCCTTATATCCCAGAATGCATCAATCTCAGAAACTTGACTGCTCGACAAAAATTCTTTAATTGAGTATTTATTCAGCACTTTGATAAGTTTGTCAGATTCATATTTTATAGAGTCGGGATTCCCATCCAGCTCTATAAATAAAACAGATGAAACTTCCTTTCTATCCAGCATTTTATAGGATGAAATTCTCTTATTAACTTTCACACATGTCCGATCCATAAATTCAATTGAACAGGGCAAAATCCCCAGAGAAAACAGGTCTGAAATAATATCTATCCATCCATATTCATCAAAAAAAGGTAAAATAAAGAGCATGCGAGCTTCGGGTCTGGGGATCAGTCTTAGAGTCGCCTGAGAGATGATAGCCAGCGTCCCCTCAGAACCAGAGATAAGTCTCATCAGATCAAAGCCCACAACAGATTTCAGCACTTTCCCTCCAAGTCTCAGGACTCTACCATCAATTGTTACAACACGCATTCCGAGAAGATAATTCTTTGTAACTCCATATTTTACCGCGTGAATTCCACCTGCATTATGAGAGATATTACCCCCTATCGTTGAAACCTTAACCGATGAAGGATCGGGTGGATAATAAAGTCCATACTTCTGAGCAGCATTATTTAGATCCTGTGTAATCACACCTGGTTCAACAACTGCCGCCGTATTCACTCTATCAATCTCAATTATTCTATTCATCTTTGTAAATGAGAGTAAGAATCCACCTTTTACTGGCACTGCCGCCCCCGAACGGGATGTCCCTGATCCCCTCGGAACAACAGGAATCTTATACCTCGATGCAACCCTAACTATATTGACAATATCACTCTCTGTGTCTGGAAAGACAACCACATCAGGTGAGAAAAAAATCTCAGTTGAATCAAACGAATATTCAGAGAGAAAATAATCCTCAGTATGTATCTTATCGCTACCTATCAATCCCCTGAGCTCTTCAATTGCCTTTTTTATCTCCACCACTACCCTCCATTGATTCAATATACAAAACCTTATTTTCTGTAAGTTCAAGATATTTTCTATACTTTGAGACTAATTCCTCAAATTCCTTCATATATCTCTTATCGAGGGGTTCAACAGGAGGAGAGACCTTCTTTAATGGATTTATTATTTTGCCATTGATTCTCATCTCAAAATGCAGATGAGGTCCTGTGGAAACACCCGTGGAACCCACATATCCGATTACCCTACCCTGTTCCACTGAAACACCTGTTCTAATCCCTGCACCAAATCTTGAGAGATGCCCATATCTGGTTTCAAGACCACCTTTGTGTTTTAGTATCACCAGATTTCCATAACCTCCCATTACAGAGGCATATGAGACAACTCCGTCAGCAACTGCCCATACCTGCGTGCCAGTCGGCGCTGCATAATCTACTCCGTGGTGCATCTTGATCTTCCTATAAATTGGATGGAATCTCTTACCAAAGCCAGACGAGACCTTCCCATATTTAAGCGGAGATCTCAAAAATACCCTTCTGGATGCAAGCCCCTTTGAGTTGTAATAACCGCCCTTTTTATCAGCCACAAAATAGAATGCCTCTTTTTTGCCTGTGCTTTTTCCGTTGTAAATAGCCGCAAGTATTCTCCCATATTGAACAAAATAATTTCCACTATAATATTTTTCAACAACTACCCCAAATTCATCATCGGGCATAACATCTGTATAAAAATCTATATCCCATGCAAAAACTTCGTTTGCCATTATAACGGACAATTGGGGATCTTCACCAATCCGCTCCATAGTTTCATAAAGAGAGTTCTGAACCCTTCCTCTTACAAACTCAATCCTCTTTTCTACCTCATACTCCTCTTTGTAGGCAACAAATTTACCATTGCTATCACGCTCAAGTACATAAGTATCTATTGGAGAAGAAGAATATGAAAAAGATATCAACTCCCCACTATCCTTCTTGAGATATATTACAAATTCATCATCAGGCTTACATTTTCTAAAATCCAGAATACCTTTCATGTTCAAAAGAATCTGTTCTGCGATCTTATACTCAATCCCTGTTCTAATGAGAGCACCAGAAAGCGTTTCACCTATCTCAATTTTCCCTCTATAATCAACATAATCAGATTGAGGACCAATGGGCTCCTTGTATATCTCCTTGCGCACAGTATCATATTCAGCAAGAGTAGTAGGCCTATTATAAATAGGTTTTATAGATTCCCTTTTTTCTTTACAACCATAGATGAATTCAATTGTAATAATTAAAGCAATTAAACACAAGGATTTATAATGATGAAACCTTCCCACAACAACTGCAAATATAAGGATTTTTGCAAAGTGTCAATAAAGCAAACAAAAAAATTAAATTCAGATTTATTTATTATACTTATTTAATAATTCGAGCCTTGCTTCAGCCTTTTTGAGTCTATTCTCCCACCTGTTATATTCAGGATTAAACTGATCAAGTTCAGATATCTTCTTCAAAGCCTCTTCTTTAAGTTTTAGAGCTCTCTCCTTATCAATCTCATCAGGCCATTCAGTAGCATCTACAATGACATCAACAACATCATCATGAATACTGGCATATCCATCTGATATACAAAGTTCCTTAACACCATTTTGATCTCTTATAATAGCAATCCCGGGGACAATCTGGGTCAAGAACGGTGTATGCCCGCTCAACACCTCAAAATAACCGTTTTTTCCTGGGAGAACAACGCTCAATACCTCCTGATGTATTACAGACTCATCAGGCGTAACAAGTGTCAATTTAATGAATCCGCTCTTCTCTCCCATTAGATCAGACCTTTCTTCATCTTTTCAGCATTCTCAAGTACCTCTTCAATCCCACCGACCATATAGAATGCCTGCTCGGGGACATCATCAAGTTTGCCATCTACAATCATTTTGAATCCCTTGACTGTGTCTTCCATTTTTACATACTTCCCTGCCCTGCCTGTAAATTGCTCTGCTACATGGAAAGGCTGACTTAAGAATTTTTGAATCTTCCTGGCTCTCATAACTACCAGTTTATCATCATCACTCAATTCATCAATTCCAAGAATAGCAATGATATCCTGCAAGTCCTTGTATCTCTGAAGGATCTGTTGAACCTGTCTTGCCACAGTATAATGCTCAAGCCCAACCACATCTGGGGTTAGTATTCGAGAGGTAGAATCCAGAGGATCGACAGCCGGATAGATTCCCATCTCTGCAATCTGTCTTGATAGAACCGTAGTAGCATCCAGATGAGAGAATGTAGTTGCAGGTGCAGGGTCAGTAAGGTCATCGGCAGGAACATAGATTGCCTGAACAGATGTAATGGATCCCTTCTTGGTAGATGTAATTCTCTCCTGAAGCTCTCCAAGGTCTGTTGCAAGCGTAGGCTGATATCCGACTGCACTTGGAATTCTACCAAGCAGTGCAGAGACCTCAGAGTTTGCCTGTGTAAAACGGAATATATTATCAATGAACAACAGAACATCCTGGTTCTCTTCATCTCTAAAGTATTCAGCAGCAGTAAGAGCCGAGAGTCCAACCCTCGCCCTTGCCCCTGGCGGCTCATTCATCTGTCCATAAATCAGACAGGTCTTATTTATAACGCCCGACTGTTTCATCTCCAGCCATAGGTCATTCCCCTCTCTTGTTCGTTCTCCAACACCACCAAACACTGAAAAACCACCGTGTTTTAAGGCAACATTATGGATGAGCTCCATAATAACAACTGTCTTTCCAACGCCGGCACCACCAAATAATCCAATCTTTCCACCTCTCATATATGGTTCGAGCAGATCAATTACCTTGATACCTGTCTCAAATGCAGATATTGACACATCCTGTTCAAGAAATGAGGGTGGATGTCTGTGAATGGGATAAAATTTCTTTGCCTCTATCTTGCCCATTTCATCCACAGGTTCTCCAATAACATTAAGAATCCTTCCCAGAATCTCTCTTCCAACAGGCATCATAATTGGATTGCCAGTATCTACAACTTCCATATTCCTAACAAGTCCATCGGTAGAATCCATTGCAATGGTCCTTACAGTATTTTCACCGATATGTTGTGCCACTTCCAGTACAAGGTTGAAAGGCTGATCGTTTATAGAAGGATTGGTAACCTTAAGAGCAGTATATATCTTCGGGAGTTCTCCCTCAGGAAACTCCACATCCACCACTGCACCGATTACCTGTTTTACTCTACCTTTTCTTATTGTCTCTGCCATATTCACAACTCCTTTATTCTTACTTTTTTATAGCCTCGGCCCCTGTGATTATCTCCGAGAGCTCTTTGGTTATTGCAGATTGTCTGGCGCGATTATATTTTAGTATAAGACTATCTATCATATCTGATGCCGAATTAGTTGCATTCTCCATAGCAGTCATACGCGCACCAAACTCGGATGCAGCAGATTCTATTAGAGCTCTATAAACTTCTATCGCAAGGCATCTCGGTATCAGATGATTTAAGACATCCTCCCTTGAAGGTTCATAAATATAATCAATCAGGGCAGAACTATCCTCATTGGGGGAAGGAATTATCGGTAACAACTTCAACGAAACCACTCTCTGCTGAATAACAGACTTAAATTCGTTATAAATTAGAATAATCTCATCCAGATTTGAAGAGAGGAAATTATCAATCAGGTCATTAGAGATATCAAGGGCAATATCAAAATTCACATTATCAAATACTTTAATAAATTCTCTTCGCAATTGATAGTTTCGTTTCTTAAAATAATCTCTTCCCTTTTTACCAATGCAACTGAATGTAATACTTTCATATTTTGAAGAATTTTCCCGTATAAAATGCTCTGCAAATCTAATAATATTTGAATTGAATGCACCACAGAAACCTCTATCAGATGTCATTATAACAAGTTCTACCCTCTTTGGATCTCGTCTTGAGAGGAGTGGATGAGAAGAGACATCTATCCTTGATGCGAGGTCATCCAGAATATTGTATGTACTGATCGCATATGGACGAATCTTCATCAGATTCTCCTGAGCCCTCTTAAACTTTGCGGCAGCCACCATTTTCATAGCACGGGTTATCTGCCTCGTATTTGTAATAGACGCTATCTGTCTCTTTATCGCTCTGAGTGATGGCATAATATAACCCTTCTACTATGGCCTAAAAATATCCCTGAACTCCTTCAAAGCTGAAACGATCTGACCCTTAATCTCATCATCGAGAGCCTTCTTTTCAGCTATCTTCCTGAGGATCTCGGGATGTTTTGTATCCATAAAACTGACTAACTCCTGAACATATTTTCTTATAGCCTCCACAGGATAATCTCTAATAAAACTCTTACCATTTTCATCCCTTTCAGTAGCAGCAAAAATGAGAATTACCTGTTTTTCCATTGAATATGGCTTATATATATCCTGTTTGAGCAGTTCCACAATTCTCTTTCCATTCTCAAGTTGTTCCTGAGTAATCTTATCCACATCACTTCCAAACTGGGCAAATGCAGCCAGTGCCCTGTACTGCATCAGGTCAAGCCTCAATTTACCTGCGACCTGCTTCATCGCCTTTGTCTGAGCATTTCCCCCAACACGGGATACAGATATACCCGGGTTAATAGCAGGCCTCACACCAGCATAAAATAGATCTGTCTCAAGGTAAATCTGACCATCAGTAATAGAAATAACATTGGTGGGAATATAAGCAGAGACATCACCTGCCTGCGTCTCAATAATAGGGAGGGCTGTAAGTGAGCCACCACCGTATTTATCGGACATCTTTGCTGCTCTCTCAAGTAGTCTTGAATGTAGATAAAACACATCACCAGGGAATGCCTCTCTTCCAGGCGGTCTTCTCAAGAGTAATGACAACTGTCTATATGCCACTGCATGTTTTGAAAGATCATCGTAGATCAGGAGTGCATGTTTGCCGTTGTCTCTGAAATACTCACCCATTGTACAACCAGAATAAGGTGCAATAAACTGAAGAGGGGCGGGATCAGATGCATTTGCGCAAATTACTGTTGTATATTCCATTGCACCAAACTGAGTAAGTTTATCAACTACCTGAGCAACTGTAGATTGTTTCTGTCCAATGGCAACATAGAAGCAAAAAACATTCTGCCCCTTCTGATTGATGATAGTATCTATTGCTATAGCGGTCTTACCTGTCTGTCTGTCTCCAATGATCAACTCTCTCTGCCCTCTACCAATCGGTATCATGGAGTCAACCGCGAGAATTCCTGTCTGAAGTGGCTCTTTAACAGGTTGTCTCAAGACAATACCCGGTGCCTTAACCTCGATATTTCTTCTCTCCTTTGTATTTATTGGTCCTTTTCCATCCAGAGGTCTCCCAAGGGCATCAAGGACCCTTCCTACCACAGCCTCTCCTACCGGCACATCTGCAATTCTACCAGTCCTCTTTACTCTGTGTCCTTCCCTGATCTCCTTATCATCACCCATAATAGCAATTCCGACTGTGTCCTCTTCAAGGTTAAGCACCATACCCATAACATTTCCATCAAACTCAACAAGTTCACCCGACATGGCATTTTCAAGTCCATACACCCTTGCAATTCCATCGCCAGAGGAAATAACAGTCCCCATCTCACGCAGATCAACTGACCTATCTGCCTCTGAAATATAACTCCTTATTATCTCACTAATCTCCTGTGAAGAAATTTTCATACTAACTACCTCACATTAAAAAATATTGATATTATCAATTGAATTTATCCTTCTTAAAACAGAACCATCTATCTCAAGAGAACCGATCTTTATAATGGCTCCTCCAATAATCTCTTTTTGAACCTTTGGGACCAGCAATACCTTCTTGCCAAGAAGCCGGGAGAGATTCTCCTGCGCCCTATTGATGATTCCTATATCAATATTGTTTGCACTTATGAATTCCCCTCTGATTATACCCTCTTTTCTATCAATCTCTTCCTCAATTATCTTAATTATCTGCTCTACATAAGAAAGTCTATAATTCTGCAATAGCATATTGAGGAGATTTATAATTGTGCTGCTCAATCCCATCTTATTAATCAGTTTCTGTAATAATTCTTTTCTCTTCTCGTTTGAAAGAACAGGCTTCATAAGCATCTCATACAACTCTTTGTTTTCTCTCAATACATCTGCAATATCTATAAGTTCTCTCAAAAAACTTTTTAACTGGTCATCATTTTTTGCGCTCTTGATAAGAGCCCTTGCGTATGCCCTTGCCAGACCTTTCTTAATCATACCAGATACCCAAAACTCTTTCTATTTATTTTACTCAAAGAATCTACAAATTCATTTATAAGTTCCATATCTCTCTCAGGAGAATATTTCTCCATTATCACTTTTAATGCCTTTTCTGTGGCACTCTTCAATATCTGTCTTGAAATCTCCTGCTTCAACTGTTGTGTCTCAAACAATATTGTCTGCTCTGCAGAAGCGATAAGAGACCTGGCAGTCCTCTTTGCATGATCAATAACCTCCTGCTTTTCCTTCTGTGCCATATCAATATATTCCGCCTTAACCGTCCTTGCATATTCATCTATCCTGCTCAACTTTCCTTCTATCTCCTTCAACTTCCTGATTGCCTCATCTCTCAAGTTGATAGATTCTTCCATCTGACGCTTCATATTCTCGTATCTATCTTTAAAAAATGCTTTAAGCCTGTTGCGAGCAATATAGCCGAGCAGACCAAAAAGAACAATAAAGTTGAGAATAAACCAGCCAACAGGCGGACTCTCTGTGTCCCACCTAAACCAATTTATATGCACATCCTGATGCCCACCATGAGAGGCAAAGAGATTAACAGGGATAAGGACAAATAGTATAAAAATTATAATATTCATACTCAATTCCCTTTTCTACCTTTTAATATTCTCTCAGAAATCTGGCTGCTTATTTCGTCAATATGTTTTGAGGCATTCTGCAATACAGTATCTCTCTCTCTTCTTAAATCCTCCCTCCCCTTTTCAATAATCTCTCCCATCTTCTGTCGCGCATCCGATAAAATCTTTTCGCGCTCAAGATTGCCTTCATTTTTAATATTCTCATAATCCTTTCTGGCTTCTTCCCTTATTGCCTTTATCTTTTCATCAAACTGCCTTGAGAGTTCATCCACCTTCTGCCTGAGTTCCTCAGCCTCTTTTTTATAGCCTATAAGAACTTCCTCTCTCTTTTTCAAGTTTTTCAAATAAGGATCAAAGAGTATAAACTTTAATAATACAAACAGGGATAGGAAGATTATTAGTTGAATGAAAAAAGTATAATCCAGATCTATCATATCTTATCTAACCTTCTAAAATGATCAAAGATGTAATAGTAATGCTTCCCACAAACTGATAATTTTGTTAACACATTATGACGCAATATGTCAAATAAAAATTAAAAGATTACAAATTTTTTAGGATAAAAAAGTAAAACAGAATTCCACTTATTAATTACTAAACAACGAAGAACAGTTCTTTAATATTGGTATAATAGCCTACCAAATAAAGAAAACCTGTCTTAAATAGCACCAGGATATTTCAATTTAACCTACAAAACATGGTTGATAAATTATATCCTTTACCTGTTGACATACTATATACTATCGTGCAAAATTTACACTTGTGGGAGGTTTATTTATGAAGAATATTACAGTAATTTTTTTACTACTGAGTTTAATATTTATAATTACTTCCTGTGGTGAAGATGAGGATCCAGAAGACAGGCTTTTTAATCAGTTGCCAATAGAGGTAAAATATTGCGCAGGCACAAATATAGTTCACGGCATAGATGTATCAAAGTGGCAGGGAGATATAGACTGGAACAAAGTGGCTCAGGAGGGTCACAAGTTTGCATTTATTAGAGTAAGTGATGGACTTAATTATATCGATAGCAAATTCCCATACAATTGGTCTGAGGCAAGAAGAGTAGGAATTATTAGAGGTGCATATCAATTCTTCAGACCCAATCTGGACGCAGATCAACAGGCTCAACTCTTGCTTGATAAGATGGGTGCGCTCGAAGAGGGAGACCTTCCTCCCGTTATTGATGTTGAGGATACCGGTGGACTCTCTCCAACTGAAGTCTCAAACCAGGTAGGCAAATGGATAAATTATGTCGAATCCAGAATCGGCATAAAACCAATTATCTACTCAGGATATTATTTCTGGAAAGATAATGTAAAAAGTCTGGCATTTGGAGAATACTATCTCTGGGAACCATGGTACAACGACTATCAGACCTTCTGCCCAACAGTTCCAGATCCATGGACTAAATGGACATTCTGGCAGTGGACCAGCAGTGGTACAGTATCTGGAATAAGCGGAGATGTGGATAGAAATATATTTGACGGAAATCTTGATGACCTGAAAAAGCTTACATATCAATATGAAGAGAAATGTGGGAATTCTATATGTAGCACAAACGAGGATAGTAAGACCTGCCCTTCTGACTGTCTTATGATAAATTTCATTACTCCAAATGAAGGTGAATCAATTACCAATCCTGTACTTTTTAAAGTAGAGGCAGACTCAAATGTTGTAAAAGTAAATTATTATGCAGAAACATATCTATTCGCAACATCCTCAAAACCTGAAACAGACTTTGCGGTAGAATATACATTCAACACACTCGGAATTAGAAAAATTACAGCCGAAGGTCTGGATAAGAATGGTAAAAGTATAGCCAGAACATCAATAACTATCACTGTCCTGCCCGCACCTCAATGTGGAGATGGAGAGTGTAATGGGCAGGAGAATGTCACTACCTGCCCACAGGATTGTGTAATTATAAATTTTATTACACCATTTGATAAGCAGTCAGTTCATAATCCTGTAACATTTAAGGTTGAAGCAGATAGCAGTGTCGAGACAGTAATATATTCAGCAGATAATTACAAATTTGGTACTTCTTCCGATAAAATTTCAAATTTTGAAGTAAATTATAAATTCAATGTTCTCGGAAATCGCAGAATATTTGCTGAGGGTTTCAATAATAATCAAAAACGAATAGCAGTAACAAGTATAGAGATTACCGTTCTTGCAGAAGAGGATGCATCCTCATCTGATACTCAGGATATAACCGATATAATGGATGCTCAAAAAGATAGCGAGTTAATTGACACTATCGATGTCTTTGACGCTGGAATAGAAGACATAAAAGATGAGGATACAATTGATTTTGATACAAAAGGTTTTGATACATATAAAAATTTGGATGTAAAATCTGATTCTGGATCAAACATAAAAGAGGAAGAATCCTCCGGCTGCGGTTGTAATATGCTCGAATAAATAGATGAACTGCACTCCTTCTATCCAGAAATTTTTTAGGGCTCAGATTTATTTAGTTCACAGGACTTCTTAAACTCTTTAATCACATTTATTCTTTATTCTTCCATCATATTTTTACGCATTATATAGAATAGGGTAATTCAAAGCAATGCTGCACAGGCGACTTATGTCGGGAAACAATCTCCTTCCACTGATAATATTACACTATGCTCATATATACCATCCAGGAGGTGCAGTATAACACCATAAAATATATCTTTCAGAAATTTTGTTGTGTTCACATTTTTGTATGTCCTCATAATTTTCAATTTTAGTACATATAGCATCAGCAAAT
>JBBISZ010000063.1:0-9162 GCA_037441045.1 Deltaproteobacteria bacterium
GAAAATGCGGAACTCAGAGAACTTGCTACAAAGGCATTTTCAGAACTGGGAGATAAAATATTATCAGCAGTTGTGGGACAGAAGGTCCCTCAGGAGGTACTCCACAGGATCGCTATTGTACATAGAGGTAATAGGTCTATTCTTGAGATTATTATTATTAATAATGTGACGGCTGATGAGACTGTTGAGACTATTGCAACTTTTGCAGATGAAAGACTTATGGAGATTATTATTCGAAATCAGGTCAGGTATTTGAGGTATCCAAAGATCATCAAGGCCATTGTGGAGAACCCCAATACATTGCTCTCTCAGAAAAGCTTTGTTCTGGAGTTTGCCAGGAAATCGAATATTGATTTAAAGGCCCTTGGTATAAGCAGTGATAGTACCGCGTTGTCTGAAGTGATTGAAGGGAAGAAATCTACTGAGCCACCTGTAGAGGAGAGTAGCGGGAAAGATTCAGATTTAACCGTCGCAGAAGAGGTTTCGAAAGATAGCAAAAATGCAGAGACTGCGGCGAATGTGGGCTCGCCTGGCAGGGAGGTGCTGATAAAAAAATTTAATATTCCTGAAGAATATTACAATGAAAATATCCCTCTACCCGAAAATATGGAGAAGAAATTAATAGAAGAATTGGAACATATGCCTGAGGATAGACAACTCGCTATTGTGGAGGTTGGAAGACACAGGGTTAAGCAGATAATGGCAAAATCACCTCTGGGTAATGTGGCTGTTGCGGCAGTTAAGCATCCGGAGATAACACCTGATGATATTTTTAAGATAGCTCAGGATAGAGCTGCTAATGCTGAGGCAATTAAGTATATATGTACAAACAGAGATTACATAAGAGTGTACAACATTAAACTTAAACTTGCACTCAATCCCAAAACCCCTGTACCCATGGCTATGGCATTCGTAAGAAGTCTCAGACTTTCAGACCTTAAGAATATTGCCAAAAACAACAGTGTCTCCAAGATACTGCAGAATACTGCCAAGGGCATTATGAAGATGCATTCATAATAATTTTTACTCACTTTTCTTTTGTGTTTTTGCTTATAATAAATATAATATTTCATCTCTCTTGAGGAGATTTATGGGTTCTTTTTTTCAGCTTATTGTAATGTTTGCAGTTGCCACATGGGCAAGGATAAGAGAAAGGTATTTCTCAAAGGATAGAATTAAGAAAATACAGAGGAAAAAATTTAAATCACTTTTGAGATATGCATACCGAAATTCGCCGATGTATAAAAAACTTTATGAGAGAATAGATATAGAAAAGGCAAACATATCTGATCTGCCAGTTGTGAATAAAGAGTATATCTTAAAGCATCTTTCTGATTCCCTTACTATAAGAGGTATTTCAAAAGATGATATAGTCCTTTTTGCTCATGACCCTCAGTCAGTGGGACATTATTTCAAGAATAAATATGTTCTGTCCACAACCTCTGGAACAACAGGTATAATCGGCTATTTTCTTATGAGTAAATTTCAGTGGATTGTTCAGAAGGGTGTTGAATTTGCCCGACTCTTAAAACATCGTCTATCGTTTCATTATATATACAAATATACTGTGAAGACCAAACTGAGATGGGCAATGATTGTAGCAAGCGAGGGACATTATATTACTTATTTGCTTGCCCGTCTGACCCCGAAACAGGCGTTTTATCTATCTGATATAAGGATATTCTCTATTACAAAACCAATGAACAGGCTCGTTCAGGAATTAAATGAATTCAAACCACATTATGTTCATAGTTATCCAACATTTCTGGAGGCACTTGCCTATGAAAAACTTGCTGGAAGGTTGAATATTGAGGTGGATTTTATGTCCTCTGGTAGTGAACCGTTCAGTGAACAGGCGAGAGAGACTATAAAAAAGGCATTTAAGGGAGTTGAGGTTGTTGAGACATACGGTACCACTGAAGCTATATGTCTTGCCAATCAATGCAGATACGGTAATATTCATATTAATGAAGATTATGTGATTATTGAGGCTGTAGATGATGAAAATAAGGCAGTTCCGGACGGCCTTCCCTCTAAAAAGGTGCTTATTACCAACCTCATAAATAAATTTCAACCCCTCATAAGATATGAACTGAGAGATTCAGTGATAATTGATCATAATTACAGGTGTGAATGTGGTTCTCCTTTTGCTATTATTGAGGTTCAGGGTAGAAGTGATGACACATTTTATCTGATGACAAAAGAGGGGCATTTCAGGGCATTCCCACCCATACCTTTTGAGGCATTATTCTTAAAGGTAAAAGGGCTCAGGCAGTATCAATTGATTCATGAAGAGCAGAATCATCTACATATAAGATATATTGCGCAGGACAGCAGGGAGAATGAGAGGATAGAACAGGAATTGAGAGATAGATTTAAGGAGTTTTTTGAAAATACGGATGTAGGTGATAATATTTCAATTACAATAGAGGAGTCAGGTGAGATTACAAGGCCGCCAACTCATCAAAAGGTTCGTCAGATATATTCGCGTGTAAAACCTCCATTGAATATAGTATAGGTGATTTTATGAGGAGAAAAGGTCTTTTTGTCGTTCTGGAAGGAATAGATGGTTCTGGCACCACTACTATTGGGAAGATGCTTGAATCAGAACTAAAGCAAAAGAATATCAGGGCACATTATACATTCGAACCGACGGGAGGTCCCGTAGGCTCTCTCATTAAGAATATTCTTTCAAAGCGGGTGGTAATGAATTTAAAGAATGGTGATTCTGCCGTTTTTGATCAGAAGGCTGTAGCACTCCTTTTTGCTGCTGACAGGCTGGATCATATCAGAAACGAGATTGAGCCATTAGTTAAAGATGGATTTGTTGTTATAAGTGACAGATATAAATTTTCTTCCTTCGCATATCAATCTATTTTTGCAGACTCTGAGTGGGTAAGAGATATAAATAGATTTGCAATAGAACCAGATCTCCTCTTCTTTCTGGATGTGGATGTAAAGATAGGGCTCAAGAGGGTAGGAAAGAGAGGAAATGTGAGAGAGATATATGAGAGGGAAGAGCTTTTAAAAAAGGTAAGGACAAACTATTTATCTGATATTAAAAAATACAGATATTCTCATATTATTGATTCAAACAGGACTCTTGATGAGGTATATCTTGATATAAGAGAGATACTTTTTAAGAGGTTGTCAGCTTATGGATACAAGATTTAGGTCTATAAAAGGAATGAATGATCTTCTTCCTTCGGATTCTCCTTTATGGCTTTCAGTTGAGAGAAAGATAAGAGAGCATTTTTTTGCATCAAATTTTAAGGAGATAAGGACCCCTATTCTGGAGTATGCAGAACTTTTTATTAGAGGTGTGGGAGAGGGGACTGATATCGTTGATAAAGAGATGTACAGTTTCAGGGATAAGGACGGTGAGGCGGTGACTCTAAGACCCGAGGGGACCGCATCGGTTGTCAGGGCTATTGTTGAGCATAATCTATTAAAACAGGAGGGTATACACAGGTTATTCTACCTTGGACCAATGTTTAGATATGAGAGACCGCAAAAAGGGAGATTGAGGCAATTTCACCAATTTGGTGCTGAGATCTTTGGTATTCAGGATAGCAGTATAGATGGGGAACTCATATATCTTGGCAATAATCTATTGAGCCGATTTGGGGTCTCTTCTGAACATTATATTACCAGAGTCAATTCACTAGGATGTGTCGTATGTAGACGGGATTTCAGAGATAACCTTGTAAAATTCTTGAGCGCCAATATTGAATTATTATGTGATGACTGCAAGAGAAGGACTTATACAAATCCGCTGCGAGTTCTTGATTGCAAAAATGAAAAATGCCGGGAGGTCACTGAAAAGGCGCCAAAAGTCATTGATTTTCTATGTAATGATTGCAAATCTCATTTTGAAGGAGTAGAGAAATCGCTGGAACTCCTTGGTGTGAAATATGAGGTTGATCACAGGCTGGTCAGGGGACTTGATTATTATAGCAGGACTACTTTTGAGATACAGATAGGCGGTGGACTTCTGGGTTCGCAGAATACAGTGATTGCCGGCGGAAGGTATGATTCACTATTTAGAGATTTTATGGGAGATGATTATCCTGCTATAGGATTTGCAGGCGGTATTGAGAGACTTATTGAGGTAATTGATAAGAAATATGCGACAGAAGAGCAGCCTTTTGTTTTGAGTTTTATATCCTCTCTTGAGTTTTTTAATAATAGTGATTTGAATCTCATTGAAAGGTTGAGAGAGGCAAAATTTGTTGTAGAGGTAGATATATCAGAAAAATCCTTTAAGGCAAAATTCAAAAGGGCTGATAGAATAGGTTCAAAACTCGCAATAATAAAAGGTGAAGATGAGAAGAAAGAAGGGGTTTATACACTAAAAGATTTGAGACTGGCGATGGATAATTCTGAAAAGCAGGTCAGGATAAGTGCAGTAAATATTTTTGAAGAGATTCTTAAAAGGAGAGGAGCTTGAGATGAAGAAAATATTATTATTAATAGCAGTGATATTCCTGATTTCAGCCACAAACAGACTTGAAGAGGGTATGAATATTCCAAAATTTTTTGTCAAGGTATACAATGAGGCATCAAGCGGTTATAGTATTTTGAAGGCAGTAGATCTATTCAATGGCAAAAATAAGGCGGTCGTCATATCCTTTTTTGCAAGTTATTGCAAACCCTGTAAGAAGGAGATATTTGTATTGAGTGAGTTCTATAACAAATACAGGGATCAGGGGGTAATGATAATTGAGATATCTATTGATACTGAACAGGAGGGAATTAATCTATTTAAGTCTGTAGTAGATGATTTACATATCTCTATGCCCTGTGCGCTCGATTCAATGGGGATGGTGTCTCGTAGATTCGGAGTGGAAAAACTTCCCACACTCTTTATATTTGATAAATATGGCTATGTCAAAAAGAGGTTTGAAGGATATACAGAGGATAATGTAAAGGACTTTGAAAAGGTTGTTATGTCACTGATTTCTGATAAAAAAGTTCAGGAAGATTCGAAGTCTGTTGAATCTGATAAAGTTATCATAAAAAATCAAAAACCAAAGGCAGATAGCGATAAAAAGAATTCTGCAAAAGAAGATGACTTTGTGCCATTTGATTCAACCCCAGATAAGAAGAATGATGCAAAGAAAAAGCAGAAAAATAAAAAGGATTCTGGCATAAAATGAAAAAATGTCTATATCTCCTCTTTCTGATTTTTTACATTCAATTATCAATAGGGCAGGAGATTTTAGGGATTGGAAAGCGTATAGAGGAGATACTTAAACATCCGCTGATAGAGGGGAGTGAAGTTTCAATATACGCATTTAATATTACAAAGCGGGAGGAGGTTTATCAGAAGAATAAAGATAGGCTTCTCAATCCTGCCTCAGTTACAAAGTTGTTGACCTCCGCCGCTGCGCTTTATTATCTTGGTGCATATTATAAATTTCCTACAGAGGTCTATGTGGAAGAGTTTCCTGATGATAACGGAGTGATAGAAGGTGATATGTGGATCAAGGGTTATGGGGATCCGCGTCTTGTAAATGAGAATATTTTCAATTTTGTGCTTGAACTCAAAAGAGAGGGTATTTCAAAGATAGAAGGAAATGTATATTTTGATACAACTTATTTTGACAGAGAATATTTCAAACCCGGCTGGCAGAAGGATATCGGGATAAGGGCATATTATGCACCTGTCTCGGCTCTTGCAGTAGATTTTAATAGTTTTGCTGTATATATAAAACCGGCATCAGAGGAGGGGAAGTCGCCTATTGTATATATTGAACCTCCACTTAAAAAATATTTCAAAATAAAGAATAAGGCGATTACCTCTTCAAAAGGAAACACTATAGATGTAGATATAAAACCTCAGAAGAACTCACTTGATGTAATAATTAAGGGAGAAATAGGGATAAACCAGAAGGGTAAGAAGTTTAACAGGAGGGTAGAGGATCCTGATAGTTTTTCTGCAGAAGTAATAAAATGGTTTTTTGATATACATAATATAAAGGTAAAGGGGAAGTTTCTTATAAAGGAGATGCCACAAAATGACTTAAAGCTTTTTTATACATACTACTCTGAACCACTCGTCTCGGTGTTGCGCGATCTCAATAAACATTCTAATAATTTTTCAGCAGATCAACTTCTTAAACATCTTGGAGGTGTAATCTACGGTGCACCTGCAACTTTTGAAAAGGGCTTAAAGGTAATAGATGATTTTATGAATATTGTGGGTGTGCCAAAGGAGTCTTATTTTATAACAAATGGATCTGGCTTATCACACGAAAACAGGATAAGTTCCCAGGCGATTGTGAAGTTGTTAAATTATGTATATAATAACTTTCAATTAATGTCTGACTATATCTCATCCCTCTCCATAGCATCGGGAGATGGTACAATAAGGAAGAGATTTTTTGGAACCCCCTGCGAGCTTAAGACCAGAGCAAAGACAGGCAGCATTGATGGTGTAGCGTCCATTGCAGGTTATACTGTAAATTCCAGAGCAGAGATAATATCTTATGCTATTGTTGTAAATGGTTTTGAGCCCAAAAAATATAGAGAGGTTACAGAGATAATGGATTCTGTAGTGGTGGAGTTGAGTAGATAGGGCAGGTGCAATTTGTTTTGGACAAGCTTATAAAATAATGATAGAAAAGCACGACTTTTCTGGAGGTATATATGGAGATCTCTCTTGAAAAAAACTATAATCCACTGGATATAGAGAAGAGATGGTATGAATTCTGGATGAGAAATAACCTGTTTTCGCCCGATAAGAATAGGGGAGAAAAGGGTAGATTTTCAATAGTGATACCGCCACCAAATGTAACAGGCTCATTACACATGGGACATGCCCTGACAATTACTATTGAGGATATATTTGTAAGATGGCACAGGATGAAACAGGAGAAGACACTGTGGCTCCCCGGGACTGATCATGCAGGGATTGCAACTCAGATGGTGGTTGAGAGGGAACTCAAGAAGGAGAATCTTACCAGACATGTGCTGGGACGGGAAAAGTTCCTTGAGAGGGTCTGGGAGTGGAAGAACAAATATGGTGGAAGGATTATTGAGCAACTTAAGTCTCTGGGTGCATCCTGCGATTGGAGTAGATTGAGATTTACCCTTGATGAACAGTTGAGCAGGGCGGTTTTGAGGGCATTCATAACACTATATAATGAAAATCTTATTTACAGAGATTTTAGACTCATAAACTGGTGTCCCAGATGTCAGACAGCGCTTTCTGACCTTGAAGTTGATTATGAAGAGAATATCAAAGGTGAGATGTATTCATTTGCTTATCCTCTTACCGATGGTGGTGAGATTGTTGTAGCCACAACGAGGCCTGAGACAATGCTCGGTGACACTGCTGTAGCTGTTCACCCTGAAGATGAGAGGTATAAATATATAATCGGTAAGATGATAAGACATCCGATTCTAAATTATGAATTTCCAATCATAGCAGATGAGAAACTGGTTGAGATAGGCTTTGGAACAGGCGCTGTAAAGGTGACGCCTGCACATGATTTTAATGATTTTGAGACGGGTAAAAGACATAATCTTAAGAGTATAAATCTGTTGACCGAAAATGGTTATATAAATGAGAATGGTGGAAAATTTTGTGGTATGACAGTGATGGAGGCGAGAAAGGCTGTAAAAGAGGAGTTGAGGAGGCTGGGACTTGAAAGAGGTAGTAAGGAACATTTGATGTCAATAGGTAGATGTCAGAGGTGTCATGAGATTGTTGAACCATTTCTGTCAACTCAGTGGTTTGTAAGAACAAAACCGCTGGCAGAACCTGCCATTGAGGCTGTGGAAAAAGGGATTGTAAAGATAATTCCAGAAAACTGGACAAAGACATACTTCCACTGGATGAAAAATATCAATGACTGGTGTATATCACGTCAACTCTGGTGGGGGCATCAGATACCTGTTTATTATTGTAGAGATTGTTCAAAGATTGGTGAAGATCTAAATCAGATCCCGTTTGAGGCAAGACCAATAGTGTCTGAGACGAAGGTTGAGAGATGCCCCGAGTGTGGCGGCAATAATATTATCAGAGATCCAGATGTGCTTGATACATGGTTCTCTTCCGCACTCTGGCCATTCTCCACTCTCGGCTGGCCTGAGGATACTCTTGATCTTAATGAGTTCTATCCTACTGACCTTATGGAGACGGGCTTTGATATCCTATTTTTCTGGGTGGCAAGAATGATGATGATGGGGATTCATTTTACCAATAGGGGCGAACCTCTTGAAAGAAGAGTTCCATTCAGGACTGTATATCTGCATGCAATGGTGAGAGATGAAAAGGGACAGAAGATGAGTAAGACAAAAGGGAATGTTATAGACCCGCTTGATGTGACATCAAAATACGGTGCAGACGCATTGAGATTTACACTCGCCTCTATGGCTGCTCAGGGACACGATGTAAAGTTATCAATGGAAAGGGTAGAGGGTTATAAGCATTTCGGGACAAAGCTTTACAATAGTGCAAGATTTATATTTTTGAATCTTAAAGGCTTTGAGAGGGTTGAGATACCAGAAAATATTTCAATTTATGACAGATGGATTCTATATAGAATGAAGAACCTTATAGGGGAGGTAAACGGGTCTCTGACCAATTACCGAATTGACGAGGCGGCAAATGCCATCTATCACTTTTTGTGGCATGAGTTCTGTGACTGGTACCTGGAATTTGCTAAACCTTTTATCTATCAGGAGGAAGACAGGGATATTAAGAATGGTACACTCTCTGTACTTGTTTCGGTGCTTGATACAGTACTGAGGCTTCTGCATCCATTTATGCCATATATTACGGAGGAGATATGGCAGAAGATAAGGCATCTGATAGATGGTGCACCGGAGTCACTTGTGATTGCAGAATTTCCTGTAATGGAAGAAGCGGTAACGAAAATTGCCGATATAAAACAGGAGGCAATCTTAAAGACAGAATGCATAATGGCAACCGTTGGTGCAATTAGAAATTTCAGAACTGAGCATCAGATTGAGAGTTCAAAGAAATTTGGGATAAAGGTTTCCAAGGATTTATCTATTTCAGGTTTTGAAATAGCAGGCTTGTTGAAGATTGCCAATCTTGAAAGCATATCTGTTTCTGAAAGTAAGCCCGATGGGGCATTTGTCATTCCTCTCACTGAATTTGGGCTTGAACTATATATCCCCGCTGAGGGC
>JBBISZ010000063.1:9172-11337 GCA_037441045.1 Deltaproteobacteria bacterium
AAAAGAAAAGGCAAGGCTGGTTAAGGAACTGGAAAAGAATATGAAGGACCTTGAAAATACAAAGAAGAGAATGAATGACCCAAATTTTCTTTCAAAAGCACCTGCTGATGTTGTGGAGGCTACAAATAAAAGACTTGAAGAGGTGTCTTTTAAGGTGGATAGACTCAAAGTACTTATTTCAGAGATAGAAGAATTATTGAAATAGAAAAGAGGTATAATATGAATTTAAGGGAGATTGTAAAAGCTGCTCTAATTGAGGATATCAGAGGTAATGATATTACAACTGTTGCTATTGTCCCGGAGGATATGAAGGGGAAGGCAGTTTTATTGATAAAAGAGGAATCTGTTGTATCTGGACTGGATGCATTTGTTGCTGTGTTTGAGGAACTTGGAGGAGTGGATATTGAGTTGAATGTGGCAGATGGAGATGTAGTGCCACAGAAGACTGAGGCCGCATTTCTCAAAGGTAATCTCAGAAGTATTCTTATGGGGGAAAGGACCGCCCTTAATTTTCTTATGCATCTTTGTGGCATTGCAACACTAACACATAAATTTGTGTGTGCTGTGGAGGGGAGTGGAGTAAAGATAGTTGATACCCGTAAAACAACACCACTTTTGAGGATGCTTGAGAAGAAGGCGGTTAGAGATGGCGGTGGATACAATCATAGGTTTTCTCTCTCGGACGGTGTGCTGATCAAGGATAATCATATTGCAGTTGCCGGTTCTGTTGGTAGGGCTATAGAACTCGCAAAGAAGAATGCTCCGCATCTCTTGAAAATAGAGGTTGAGGTTCAGAGGCTGTTTCAGATTGATGAGGCAATAGAGGCAGGTGCAGATGTTATTATGCTGGATAATATGGAGACTGAAGATATAAGGAGGGCGATTGAGATCATTAAGGGAAGGGTGCCAGTTGAAGTCTCTGGTGGGGTTAATCTGGATAATATCAGAGAGATCTCAAAATACAAACCCAATTATATTTCTATTGGTAGGCTTACCCATTCTGCAAAGGCGATCGATATCTCGCTTGAGATTATGAATAGGAAAAAGTAGATTATTTGTCTTGAGATACAGGTAATTTTTTCTTAATGGAAAATACAAATCCAATATCCACACCGGCATAGGTATCATTCATAATATTAGATTTTTCATAAAGATTCTTATTATCTAACTCTTTAATATTTACTTTTTTCCATCAACTAAAATTTATAAGACCCACCCCGATTTCAAAGAGTGAAGACTCGTTCAAAGATCCACCACCATGTCTTTTAACAAAATTTACTGCAACTGCTCTATCTTTATTCGATTTGTATGATTCATCCAGCCCAATACCAATTCCGTTAGTTTCTATAAATCAATTTGGGCTTCCACCTGCACCAATATACATACAAACAGAATTTTATCATTGCCACAAGATTTAAGACTCCCTGATGGGCTTACAGCAGGTGGAGATACAAAATATAGCTTAATAGTGAAATACTTCACGATGAGTGAAAAAAACTATCCGATAGATTAAAAGATCTGATTGGTTTTTATTTATTAGTTGAAAAACTAATATCAATTGAGATTATTTTTGGGGAACTAATTTTATTTACTATTTGCAGATTGTTAATAAATTTTTAACAGTAATGATAAATATATAAAAATATAAGAATCAGAAAAAACTCAAGCCGAGATGATAACATTTTCATGTCATTATAATCATGATTATATTTCAAAGGTAAAAAGAGCTGCGGGATATCGCTGGCATTCAGAAGGAAAATACTGGAGTTTTCCAAATACGAATGGGACATTAGAGAAGATTTTAAAGATTTTTGAGGGTGAAGAAATCTATTTAGATTTCTCATTACAAACATATCTTTCTCATAGTGTTATTTTGAGGTTTGTCCCGAGCAGAAGCGAGGAAACTCAAGCGGCGAAGCAATCCCTTCATACCTTTGAAGACCTTCGCAGAGAACTCCTTTCCAGAAAATACAGTTATAAAACAGCCAAAGTTTATATCTATTTCAATAGAGATTTTTTTAACTTTACAGGCAAAAATCCATCTGAAATTGATGACAACGACATAAAAAATTATCTTTTACATCTTGCCGAAAAAAAACAGTCAGCTACCTCTACTTTAAATCAGGCTATCAACGCTCTGAAATTCTACTATGGGACAATGCTTA
>JBBISZ010000064.1:0-11296 GCA_037441045.1 Deltaproteobacteria bacterium
CCCACAGGGCTGTGAGGTCAAACCCGGTTGAAGGGGATTTTGCGCAGTAAGAGAAAACAGGGATGGAAAATATTATCTCATTGTTCATTCCAGACCATGTACAATCGCCGTTGATCCAATAGAAAAGAAACCATTATTTCATTATCTACCTGGTGAAAAGGCATTTTCTATTGCAACCGCTGGATGTAATATCGCCTGTAAATTCTGCCAGAATTGGGAGATATCCCAATACAGACCTGAAAAAGTAGCTTTTATAAAGGCATCACCACAGGAGATTGCCGAAATGGCAAAATCAAAAAAGTGCAGGACAATTGCATATACATATTCTGAACCTGTTGTGTTTTATGAGTTTATGAGAGATACAGCGGTTGAGGGAAATAAAAGAGATATCAAAAGCGTGGTAATTACCAATGCATTTATTAATGAAAAACCTCTTGTAGAACTCACAAAAGTGGTTGGGGCGATTAAGGTGGATTTTAAGGCATTTAGCGAGAAATTTTATCAGACAATTTGCCGTGGGGAGCTAAAGCCGGTTCTAAAGGCTATGGAGGTAATTAAAAAGCAGGGTATATGGCTGGAGATTGTCCATCTTACAATCCCATCTCTAAATGATTCTGAAAAGGAGATAAGGGAGATGTCCAGATGGATTAAAGAGAATCTGGGCTCATTTGTACCTCTACATTTTACGAGGTTCTATCCTACATACAAACTTACTAACCTGCCGCCCACTCCGCCGGAGACCCTCAAGAATGCAAGGGAGATTGCACTGGCAGAGGGACTAAAATATGTATATACAGGCAACCTGCCCGGGAATGAAGGGGAGAATACATATTGTCATAAATGTGGGAATTTACTTGTAAGGAGGTTGGGATATTATATAAAAGAGAATAATATAAAAAACGGTAGATGCTCATTTTGTAGTGAGAAAATACCGGGTGTTTTTTCATAATTATTTTATTTTTATGAAAGTTTGTTTGTGAATATGTTTTATTGTTTAAAAAAGAGTAATTTATGTAGATTTGCCTTGATTGTAATGTTTGCGTTTGTATCAGCCCTGTCAGGTTGTTCGGGTGATTCTTTTAAAGATACAGGAGTAAATCAACATAATAATGGAGATGCTGAATTCGTTGATGCTCATGATAGTTTTTTTGTTGATGAAAGAGATATTTTTAATGAGGGCAATGAAGATGCTACTTTTGAAGATGAGCATATAGATATAGAAAAAGATACTGGATATGATGTGATTGATATTTCTTCCACTGATGCATCAGATATCTTTTATGATTCTATGGATGAAATAAGAGATATCGAGAAGACAGATGGTGAGATTTATGAAGATATATATGTAGATGTCTCTTCAGATGAGAATAATGTTCTGGATATAATTGAAGATGTTGAGAATGATTCTATTCAGGATACAGGTAA
This sequence comes from Deltaproteobacteria bacterium, assembly GCA_037441045.1. Lineage (GTDB taxonomy): Bacteria > Myxococcota > SpSt-1050 > SpSt-1050 > SpSt-1050 > SpSt-1050. The sequence continues at coordinate 1,426 of JBBISZ010000064.1, forward strand.
CGGTACGGAGAAGCATTATGGATGGGACTATAACCTGACTCATCGTTGCGTAAGGAGCCCTCATCCTCAGAAGGCAAATTATTATGAGGATTTATCTGATTGTCCTTTCTCAGGGAAGGGGTGGGTTATTGCTGTAGAGTCTGAAAAGGAGCTGGCAGTCTCCTGTCCCGGTCCGGCTGATCAGTCTTTTCCAATTAACTCTCAAGATGGACCAGTTTTTCTTACATGGTATTCTCATACTGATGAATATGGCAATTCAAACTGGTCTGTTAATTTAAAGACAGATTTTGTAAATGTCGCTCATCCGTGCGGGGGTGGGTATTTCACATGGTATGTGATTATGGATCATATAGGCTATGGCGGGGGTCCATTTCCAGAACCGGATAATCTTATTTTTAGTGCGATTGTAAATATGAACTTTTTTGTACCTGATGGAGCTGCGAGAGGGATAGTTGCATGGCAGGGCTGGTGGGATGGAAAGGCAAGAATGGTAGAGATAAATATCGTCTCAAAAAATTGGGGAGATGCCCATCCTGATCCTGATATAGTAAACATTATCGAAACTCCTGATATGCAATTTGTTAATATGGACGGAATGGCAATGGGACAGGGAATTCAGATGGGAGTTGATACCAACATTGTAATTGAATGGCATAAAATTATTAAGAATCTCACTGATAGAGGCATTCTATCCCCACCATCAGGTGGATGGAGTAATACAGCCACCTCAGCTATTTTTGTTGGCAGCGAGGTAAGAAACAACTCTGAGAAAAACTCAGTTATAGGAGATATCTGGCTTACAAACTTCAGGATCTCTGCATTAAAATGATTCATCTATATATTTTTTTTGAAAAAAAGATAAATTGTGGTATAGAGTCCTAACTGGTTATTAGAGGGAGTTTATAATGAAAGATTTAATAAAAAAGATTGAGAATAAGAGTCTGGTAGTGGGAGTAATTGGTCTTGGATATGTAGGACTTCCGCTTTGCGATGTGTTTTTGAGAAATGGGATCAAGGTGATAGGATTTGATATAGATAAGGAAAAGATCAGGATGCTCAGAGAAGGGAAGATTTATATAAAGCATCTGCAGAACCTCAATATTGAGGATTATATCCGGACCAGGATGTTTATTCCTACTCTCAACTTTTCTATGGTAAAAAAGGTAGATCATATATCAATATGTGTGCCAACACCACTCAATAAGAATAGAGAACCAGATATCTCATTTATAAAAAATACTGTTAATAGCATTCTTCCATTTGTGCATAAGGGTATGTGTATAACACTGGAAAGCACTACCTATCCCGGAACGACTATTGAAGAGATAGTTACTCCACTTGAAGAAAAGGGGTTTAAAGTGGGGAAGGACATATTTATTGCCTTCTCTCCCGAGAGAGAGGATCCGGGGAATAAGAAGTTTCACACGGCTATTATTCCAAAAGTTGTTGGAGGGCATACTGCCTCCTGCACTGAGATTGCCAGCAGGATTTATTCAATAGGTTTTGAGAAGGTAGTTAGAGTCTCAGATACAAGAGTAGCAGAGATGACCAAGATACTTGAGAATACCTACAGGGGAGTCAATATTGCACTTGTAAACGAATTAAAAATTGTATGTCAAAAGATGGGTATAGATATCTGGGAGGTTATAAGGGCAGCATCTACAAAACCTTTTGGCTTTCAGCCTTTTTATCCCGGTCCAGGGCTTGGTGGACACTGTATTCCAATTGATCCATTTTATCTTACATGGAAGGCAAGGGAATATGAGGTGGCTACCCGTTTTATAGAACTTTCAGGAGAGATAAATACATCCATGCCCTACTATGTGGTTGAAAAGACGGCAGAGGCTCTGAATGTATATGAAAAGTCACTAAAAAATAGCAAGATATTGATTCTCGGAGTGGCTTATAAGAAGGATATTGACGATATGAGGGAATCTCCGGCTATTCGTATAATTGAAATCCTGATGGAAAAGGGGGCAAAGGTGTTATATCACGACGATTTCTTCCCAAAGTTCCCAAAGCTACGGTCACATAAAATATCTCTAAAATCTTCACCTTTGACAGAGGAGATGTTGAGAACAGTTGATGCAGTTATAATAACAACAGATCATTCACATGTGAATTATGAGTTCGTTGTAAAAAATTCAAAAATAGTGGTGGATACGAGAAATGTAACGGAGAATTTAAGGTATAAGTACAAGCATATATTTACTGCATAAAAGTATTTATTGTCGGTGGTTAATGGTTCTTTAACCAATAATAATAACCTATTAGTTTTTAGTTTTATGGATTTATTGAACTGGTTAATACAGCCAAAAATTTAAATTACAATTTTATTATTTAAAATATAATCTGCAAAGTAAATATACAATTATATTAAATTAATGGTGCCAGTTACATTTTGTTTACATTTTGCTTCCTGTTTCTTAATTAATTCATTGATATTATTGTTAAAAACTAAAAAATTATAATAAACATCAATTTAAAGTGCCAGTTACTTTTTACACTTTTTATAAATCATATATAACTTACCAATATAACAATTAAATCTAACTGTGGATTGTGTTTAGGGTATTTCTTGAATCTGATAAAATAATTAATAGAGTTGATAAATTATAAAGAAAGTGCCAGGTACTTTATTTTCCAAGCAATCGTAACAGGGAAGTACCAGCAGAGAAGTGCCAGGTACCATTTCTTGCTAATTGCTTGATATCATTAATAAAAGCCAAAAATGAGGACAATCGGTAAATAATAAGTGCCAGTTAATTTTAATGCTTTCTTGTATGCAATTAATAATGAGTATTAGAGATATATTATGTTAACTTCCAGTTTTAGTAGTTGATATTAAACTAAAATCGCAAGTTTGTCTAATGAAATACAGTATATTTATATTTTGTCGTTTTCTGTTTTATTCATCTGATATCGGTTAATAAGTTGAATTTGCTTAAAATATATCATAAAGCTTCAGTTCTATATTTTGTCTGGCTATATCCAGGGTAAACACTGGATGTATATCTCCTTTATCTTTCTATTATTCATAAATCATACATTGACCGTATCTTGATATTTTTGAATTTTTGAGACAGAAATCATACTTTTTATTTTTACAGAAGGTATCATCTGTACAGATTGGGAGACAAATATTTAATTTTCCACAGACCAGCCCTGAACCACATATGTCATCTGATGGATTGCATTTTTCACCTTCTTTAAGTGTCCCCGCGGGCGAACTACAGTATTCTCTATCATCTACTACTCTGCACTGTTCCTCAGGACCGCAACCTGTATCATTTATCGGATCGCAACTGGACCAGAAGAAACATCCTCCAATTTCGTCATCCTTGATTCTTCCACATCTCTGAGTAACGCTACAATCCAGTTGAGTCCTGCAATCAGGAAGACAGTAGCCACTTGCTGCATAAGGTGGAACTATCATACAATTAAATCCCTTAGGGCATTGCTCTTCCGGATTTGCAGATTCATTAACACATACCTTTGAACATACACCTGTACGATAAAGACCGTCTGTTGCGTTCAGGCAGACAAGGTCATTCTCACAATCGAATGTTGAGTAGCACAACTCTCCCTTATGCTTTATATCATAAAAGCAGTCCTCTTTACAATTGCAGTGATTTTCTGGTGGTGTGCAAATTCCATCGCCACAGAGGGTGCAGACTTTGCAGAGACAATCCATGGTAAGGCAGCTATTACCATCCCATATAACTTCGTCAATTGCTGTAAGACCGGCGCAACATACACTCTGGTCTCCGCTATATCCCTGACCTTCCTTCCGACATTCTGCCGGGGCTGGACAACTATTCCATGGTTCAGATAAACAGGAATACTCTATAGAACCACAATCTGCCCACGCTACAAGTCCGGTACAACTTGAATACCAGCCCTCTGACTTGGTTCCAATCTTGTCACATTTTATACTACAATCTTTGCACTCTGCATATTTTATCACTTTGCCGGTGCAGGGGTCATACCATCCCTCAGATTCAGTCCCGATCTTATCGCAGTAGGGTTCACATTTTAATATGCAATCACACATATTGAAGGTTGAGCCGTCTTTACAGATGTACTCTCCCCAGTCCGCTCCGCACTCTTGAATTGGACACTCTGAGACTGGATTATCTATACAATTTCTCTGTGGCGAGCATATCTCCCACTTCAAAAGAGTACTTTTACTGAAATCGTCAGAGCAATGAGCATACCAACCTTCACCTTTGGAGCCAATAGCTTCACAGAAGGCGTAACAATTTGAACATTTTTCCAGCCTTATCAAATCTCCACTTGATGAATCATACCACCCCTCTTCGGAAGTCCCCATGTTTTTACATACAGGTCTATTTGATTCTCTTTTGCATTTACACCATTCAACAGACATATTGCCATCTGGACAGTTGAAATATTCAGTACTGTCAGGCTTGCAGATGGTAGGGCATAGATCCTCCGGGTTTTCAATGCACTTAATACCGAGCAGGTTACAGTCGCAGGCTCTTACTGTCGAACCATCGGGGCACTGATATTCATATACTCCTTCACCTTCTTTGCACTCACATATACAGTTTCCAGATTTAGAGCAAACGGGGTTTTGGCAGTCTATTTTATCATAGCAGTCCTTATTATCTTTGCATTCTGCACAAACGCAGACCTCACAGCCATTTTCATCTTTCTTAAAACCATATTCGCAAAAGAGATCACATAGTACAGGTTCACACCCTCCACCGTAGTCTGCATTTACATCTGTAGTTGCAACATCTTCTATTATGATATCTGCATTACCATCTTCGATTACGATATCCCCAACAATATCTTCATTAGTCACGTCAATAATTGTATATTCACCATCGGCTATATCCAGAATATTATTGTCTGTAATGTTGATGTTATCATAAGTAATAATGTCGTTTACTATTACATCCTGAAGTGCGTCTTTGATCTCCGTTGTGTCTCTGGTGTTTTCAACATCATAAAATACCACATCTTTGTTTATGCCCGGATCCTTCTGATCTACACTACCGCTTCCACATCCACACAATAATGACGAGAGAGTAATAATAGTAATTGATATACATACTGAAATATTTTTCATCTGCAACCTCCAGTTGTTTGTATAAATGCTTTATATTATAAGATATTTACATGCCACAATCAATAAGTATTTTTCCTTAAGTAAAAACAGAAATATTTTCATATAGATAATCACAATCGGATGTGGTAACCTTTAAATTAAGTTGGAGGGAGTTATGAGCAACAGGTTAAAATCATTAACTGTATTAATGGCTATTTCTTTTGTCATACTTTTCACTTCCTACTGCGGCGATTCAACCGTAGGTTCAATAGGTAGTGATGATGGTGTAGTAGATATACTGAGATTTTGTAAGAATTCTGCTCAGTGTGAGAAAGATGAAGAGTGTATAAGTCATCGATGTGTAAAGAAACAAAATTTCTGTCAAAACAAATCTGACTGCAAACCCGAGGAGGAATGTATTGATGGAAAGTGTGTTGTAGTAAGTGATGTTGAGGTGGGAGATATTTCTGATTTTGATATAGAACCTGTAGATGGTGAGTCAAAGGATGTAAATATAACAGAACAGAGGATTAAGGCTGAACCTTCTGAACTGGACTTTGGTGCCCTCGGATATGGTGAAAAGGGTGAAAAGACATTAATTGTTAAGAATGTTGGAACTGTCCCACTCAGGGTATTCAGTATTGCACTTGATCAGAATACCAATAATCAGGTATTCTCCTTTACAACTTCCTTTGAGAATAACAGCACACTGAAGCCCGATGAATTTTTTGAGGTGACTGTAAGTTGTACACAGAATGATGCTGAGCAGGATATTGGGTATTTACTTATCAGCTCTGATGATGAAGCAATGCCGCTCTTGAGAGTCAAACTCTATAATTCATATAAGGATTTACCGGATGTAAAGGTGAGTTATACGAATAGTGAGAATAAGCAGATAGATTATCCAGTATCGGGTGATAAAAATGAGATAAATCTGATGCTCGGGAATATCCCTTTGGGTGAAAAGAAGACGCAGATATTCAGGATTGCAAATGCTGCTGAGTACGGAATACTTTTGATAATTGGAAATTCTTTTGATCCATTTGATAATAATGCAAATAATATAAATAAATTTTCTGCAAAACTCTATGACCCTATAAGGGATCAGGAGATATCTGCACCCATCTATCTCTCGGGAGGAGAGTATATAAACCTGATGGTTGAGTATGATGCTGCAAAAGAATCTTCTGAGGATAAATATGATGTTTATATAAAGTTTAACGATAAGGATGTAAACAATGATGGAAATGCAGATGAGGATGGCATTCTATTCTTCCATCTTAAGGCACAGGCGGGCTATGTACCTCCGAAGATATCTGTTGTAGATGTAAATGATGTAGATATAACGGGTTCCGGAATAGACTTTCAGGAGGTTGAAAGAGGTACATCTGAGAAGAGATATTTCAAGATATGCAATGCAGGTGGCGGGAATCTAAAGATAGAGAAGAATTCTGGGCTTTTGAATAATAATTTTATTCTCAATCCGTCAAATCTTGAAACCAGTCTTACATATTCGCAGTGTCTGAATGCAGATATTACATTTAGTCCCATCTCTGTCGGAAATGTGAAAGATACAATGGTTATCTATTCCAACGATGAGAATAATCCTCAGATATCTTTTCAGATATCAGGTATAGGAGTAGACCCTCAGATAAAGGTAGAACCGTTGCTCATTGATTTTGGTGGTGTGTCTGTAAACACCGATGCAACTCCCTATATGGTTAAGATTACAAATATTGGATATGGTAGACTTGCAATTAACAGTATTGAATTGTCTTCGGGAAGCTCATCTGATTTTTCAATAGATATGCTACCTCAGAACTTTCCTTCGTATCTCAATCCTTCGGAATATCTATTCTTTGAAGTCAGATTCAGGCCATCTGATATCGGGAGTAAAAACGGTGAGGTGATAATTAAGTGCTCCGATAAAGACAGTCCAGAGGTTAGTATTAAGCTTAAGGGTTCGGGTTCAAATTGCGATCCTGATCATATGGATTGCAATAATGATCCGATTGATGGTTGTGAAATAGACATAACTACAAGTCTTGAACACTGTGGAGGGTGTAACAGGCTCTGCAATCCGCCAAATGCAAAAGCAAAGTGTGTAAATAAACAGTGTGTAATAGATTCATGTAATACTGGTTTTGAGAATTGTAATGGTGATGTCTCTGATGGCTGTGAGGCTGATCTTGAGAACTCTGTAAAGAACTGTGGAAGTTGCTTTAATGATTGTGGAAATAATACTATATGTGATACTGGCAAGTGTATCTGTAAGAGCGGGTTTAAGGACTGTGATTTAATTCAGAGCAATGGGTGTGAAACTAATCTTCTTGATGATTTAAATAATTGTGGAGATTGCAATAAAAAGTGCGCAACACCAAATACATTTCTCAATAAGTGTGAAAATGGTGAATGCAAGATCATAACCTGCAACCTTGGTTTTGAGGATTGCAATAAACTTGTAGGTGATGGTTGTGAGGTTGATTTAAAAAACGATTTATATAACTGTGGCAGTTGCTCAAATAAATGCAATCAGAATGCTACCTGCAAGAACGCAGAGTGTCAGTGTCTCAATGGATATGCAGATTGTAATAATAACTGGTCTGATGGTTGCGAAGTGAATTTAAATAACAATTCAACCTGTGGAACTACATGTCAGAGCCTCGTAAATTGTAATCAGAATGCATATTGCTCTGGCGGACAGTGTCTATGCGTTGCTCCTTTTGTAGATTGTGATAAAACATGGGCAACAGGTTGTGAAGTAAATATAAATTCAGATATAAATAACTGTGGTTCATGCAATAATAAATGCAATCTTCCTTATACTGATCAGGTTATATGCGATACAGGTAATTGCAAGGTTGTAAAGTGTATTACAAACTATGCCAATTGTGATAACAATGATCTAAATGGCTGTGAAGTCAATCTCTCAAATGATAACAATAATTGTGGTTCGTGCGATAATAAATGTAACCAGAATGCCACCTGTGTAAATAGTGCATGTCAGTGTAATAACGGATATCTTAATTGTAACAATAATTGGGCAGATGGTTGTGAAGTAAATAAATATTCAGATCCATTCAATTGTAATGGATGTGGAAATATATGCAGTCTCCCCAATGTGGATATTCATATCTGCAATGTTGGAGTGTGTAATGTTATGAGCTGCAAATGGAACTACGCCAACTGCGATGGAATCCAGAACAATGGTTGTGAGGTCAATCTCAATTCTGATGTCAATAATTGTGGTAGTTGTAACAATAAGTGCAATCAGAATGCTACCTGCATAAGTGGTGGATGCTATTGTCTTACCAACTATCAGAATTGTAATGGGAGCTGGTCGGATGGATGCGAGGTTAACATATCTTCGGATCCTTCTCATTGTGGTAATTGCAGTACAGACTGTCATAATTTGTATAAAGTTGATTCTGTCTCATGTGCAGGTGGAGGTTGTGTGATAAACTCCTGTCTTGTTGAACCTCCGATTGTATATGGGAATTGTGATGGAATAGTTTCAAATGGATGTGAGTCAAATCTCAATAGTGATGCCAATAACTGTGGGAGTTGTGGTAACAGATGTAACCAGAATGCCACCTGCTCTAATGGTGCCTGTCAGTGTATTCCCGGATATGCAAATTGCAATGGGAACTGGTCTGATGGATGTGAACTTCAATTGTCCGATGATACGCCAGATGATGCTTTTGTGGACTCCAATTGCGATGGAATAGACGGAGATAAAAACAAGGCGATATTTGTAGATACAGCTACAGGATTAGACACCAATACGGGACTCTTTGGCTCACCTGTAAAGACAATAACAAAAGGCATACAGAAAGCCTCAACATATAGTCCACCGAGATATCTGATTGTCTCAGAGGGTACATACAATGAGACTTTCAATCTTGTGGGAGGTGTCTCTATCTATGGAGGTTATAGCAGTGCAAATGGGTGGAAGAGATCCAATTCGTATGTAGTTAATGTAAATGTTGCATCTACAGGAGTTCAGGCAAATGGTATTTCAGTAAGAACGGATATTGACAGGATAAATATATATGCTGCTGATGCATCTGGAGCATCTGCCAGCTCCTACGGTATGTTTGTTCAGAACTCTTCTAATATTTATATCAATCGTTGTACTATCAGAGGCGGGAAGGGAGGAGATGGTACAAATGGGAGTAATGGTACAAATGGTGCAGCGAATAATCCATCTACGATGAATGGGAAGGCAGGTACACCAGGATGTGAAGATTCTTCAGGATTTTGTAGTAGTTGTAGTCGGCCTCTTGGTGGTGCCGGTGGAACAAGCGTCTGCGGTATGCACGGTGGAAGAGGTGGAGATGCTGGCCATAGTTCAGACTGGGGAAGTCCCGGATCGGCAGGTATAGGGCCTTCGGGGAACGGTGGTGGAGGCGGTGGAGGAAGTGAATCAGGGAGAGGAAGTGCAGCACCTTACTCCTGGCAGTATGGAGCAAATGGTCCTGATGGGAATAGTGGTTCAAATGGGACAGCAGGAGTCTCTATTGGCACTCTTACTGCTGGAGGTTATGTTGCTACAAATTCGGGCGGGAATGGTGGAGCGGGTACCCATGGAGCCGGTGGTGGTGGAGGAGGTGGCGGTGGTGGTGGTACTGTTGACTGCGATAGTTATGGAAGTTCTGGCGGCGGAGGTGGTGCTGGTGGATGTGCAGGTAGTGGAGGATCTGGTGGGGCTGGAGGAGGGGCATCTGTTGGAATATATCTCTCAAGTTCAACGGTAAATATAAGTTACTCAACTGTTGCTACAAAAAACGGCGG
>JBBISZ010000065.1:0-7696 GCA_037441045.1 Deltaproteobacteria bacterium
GCAGGAAAGGACTTCAAGACTGGACAGACATTGATGAAAACAATAATTGCACCAGGACTAAAGGCAAGACTTTTGGGGCTTGATGGATGGTTTTCTACAAATATACTCGGAAATAGAGATGGAGAAGTTCTGGATGACCCGGGTTCTTTTAGAAGTAAGGAGGTATCCAAGTTATCTGTTCTTGATACAATTTTACAGCCCGATCTATATCCTGAACTTTATGGCGATTATTCTCACAAAGTTAGAATTGAATACTATCCACCCAGAGGAGACAATAAGGAAGGTTGGGACAATATAGATATCTTCGGCTGGCTCGGTTACCCAATGCAGATAAAGATCAATTTTCTCTGTCGAGATTCAATACTGGCTGCACCTGTAGTTCTGGACCTTGTTCTCTTTATGGATCTCGCAATGAGAGCAAATATGTCCGGAATTCAGGAGTGGCTCTCATTTTATTTCAAATCACCTCAGACAAAGAAGAATCTATATCCCGAACATGATCTATTCATTCAGCAGATGAAACTCAAAAACACACTGAGGTATATGATCGGAGAGGATCTGATTACTCATCTTGGCTGGGATTACTACAAAGCCGAATACGAAAGGGATTAATAATTTTTCGGCAAAATTCTTGATTTTGTAACAGAGTTCTGGTAATAATATTTTTATGGGAGATACAAAGACACCATCTACAACTTCCAATAGAAGAAGATATCCAAGGGTACCATTATCTCTGCTGGTACAGTATAAATTCAATTCCCTTGAGGAATTTATTTCTGAATATGCACTCAATATATCACTGGGTGGAATGTTTATAAAGACTACTGAGCCAAGGGAAAAGGGGATACTCATCTATTTCCAGTTTACGCTCGCCGATGGTAGTAAACTCATTGAAGGACTTGGCAGAGTAGTATGGGTCAATCAGGTAGATGTAAATAATTCTGACAGAGTACCTGGAATGGGTATTGAATTCGTAAATATGGACGAAGAGTCGATGCAGCTTATTGAGGAAATAGTAAATAATAATCTAAAAAAAGGGAACATTATTCCAGAAACCCCATAAATGTATAATTACAACTCAGGATTTCAGACTATTGGAGGTAGACTTACCAGGGGCATAAAATACCTAATAATTTTATCCTCTGCTATTTATGTTCTCCAGTTGATATTGAGATTTTATAATTATTCAAGTCTTATAATTCTCCTTTTTGGGCTCACACCATCAATGGTAATTCAGAATTTTTATGTCCATCAATTGTTTACATATATGTTTCTTCACTCTCCTTCTGATCCAGCCCATCTACTATTCAATATGCTGGCACTCTGGATGTTTGGTTCTCCGTTTGAGGAAAAATGGGGGACAAGGATTTTTTTCAAATTTTATTTTATTTGTGGTGTTGCAGGTGGTATTGCTGTACTTCTGAGTGGATTACTCTTCTCTTCAGCCTACAGTGTACCAACAATCGGGCAATCGGGGGCAATATTTGGTGTTATAGGCGCATTCTGCACCATCTATAGTGAAAGTAGATTACTCTTCTACTTTCTCATACCTATCAAAGCCAGACATATGCTCTGGATAATAATAGGAATCTCAATTTTATATGCCCTTGCAGGTTCCCCGTACTCCTTCCCTGCACATATGGGAGGACTGATTTGTGGTATTGTTATTATAAAAAAACTTTACTTACCAGGCGTCTTTATTAGCAATATTAAGAATTTCTTTTCAAAAATAAGAAGAAACAGGCTCAAAGTAATTGGTAAAAACAAGTATTTAAATTGACATATAACTTATTTTAATTATTGACTATAAAAGGTTCAAATATAAGAATACTATTCTGGGAGTTTTAATTTATATTTTGCAGTCAAATATCCTGATAAGTTTGTTAAGATGCATTCATTATAAAGTTAGAAGATACTTATATGCACTTTTGAACATATAATCAAAGGAAAGAGTTTTTTAACAATCTAATATCTAATTTACTATAGTCAGACCCTGAGCCTATTTAAGTCCCATCTTTTGTAAAATTGACATAGCACTCGAGGTTGGAGAGACGTCTTCTGGCAGATATATCATTACTCCGCCCTTTGCTGGTCTAACAGTAATCTTATTTTCATCAGCCAATTCTTTTGTGGCTTTTATAGGATCCTCGCCAAAATATTCCTTGAATGCCTGATTAAAACCTGAATATACAGAATGAATTCCTTTATATTTTGGAGGTCTCAACTTTTCTATCGCCAGCCTGAAGAATTCCTCTCTTGTCAGTCTTTTAGAATCCTCCTTTTTTATTCCCATCTTCTCAAATATCTGGTCTGTATTTGAAGTTGGGGCTACATCCTCAGGAAGGTATATCATTACACCACCTTTTGCAGGTCTTATGGCTATTTTCCCCTCATCGGCTAACTGTTTGGTAACCTTTATAGGATCCTCGCCAAAATATTCCTTGAATGCCTGATTGAACCCTGAAAATACAGAATGAATTCCTTTATATTTTGGGGATCTAAGCATCTCAATAGATTTTCTAACAAACTCTTCATAACTGAGCTTCTTTTCTTCTGACATTAGGATATCCTCCCGAAAAATTTGAATGTATAATATCACAATTATAGTAAATGTCAAATATCAATATTTAAATATATAGAATATAATGAAAAATACTAAATATTAAAATGCTAAAAACATACCGACTGAATGCTAAAAACATACTGACTGAAAACGGAGGCGAATAGATATTTTACCTGTCGGCTCTGCCGTATTTATCTTCCAGTCTAACTACATCAGTCAGGTGTGGAGTTGATACTTCGAAGACATCACAGTCTGTAATTGCCTCCATACGATGTCTTGTCATAGGCTTTATATGATAAGGCTCATAAGGTTTTAATATAAGAAGAATCATTTTTCCATTTTCCTCGACCTCAAATCTCATCTCACCCGAAATTACCATTATAGTCTCATCTTTAACCTTATGATACTGAAGACTTAGTTTCTCACCACTATTAATGTGAAGAATCTTGCCCACATAGTGTTCTGTCTCTGCCCATAGTAATTCATAGCCCCATGGCTTTTCTACCTTTGTAATCATCTATTACTCCCATATTTAAATAAAACATACTCTCTAATCTGGCTTTTCCAGTCAGGTAATCTATACCCCGTTACCTTAAAAAGCAGCTCTTTTGATAGCTCAATCCTGAAAGGTCTCGGTGCTGCTCCCTGCACTTCAGACCATTTTCTTTCTACTATGAGATTTTTGTTAAGATTCAGTAAATCACAGATATAATTTAGTTGTTCAACCCTTGAACATACACCCTCAGAGGCAATATGAAAAATACCTCTATTTTGTCCACTCAGTAATTTTGCAATTGCATAAACAACATATTTTACATAGGTTGGAGAACCATACTGATCAGATATGGCATTTACAGTCTCTCCGTTTATCATGCGAATAATTGCTTTATCCAGAAAAGTATCTCTGAATTCTCCAAAGAGCCATTGAACTCTCGCTATAATAAAATCAGCACCTGAAAATCTTACAAGCTCTTCTCCCTCCTGTTTACTCTTTGCGTATGTATTTAACGGATTTGTAATATCCTCTTCGACATACTGATTTGATTTGGTACCATTAAATACATAGTCAGTTGAAACGTGAACTATTTTAATTCCTCTATCTCTTGCAATAGAGGCAATGTATCCCGCACCACCGGAATTAATAATAAAAGCCTCCTGAGAGTGATTTTCACAATAATCTACATCTGTAATAGCCGCTGAATTGATTATTACTTCTGGAGAAAATTCTGAGACTATCTTCTTTACATCTTCAAAATTCATTATATCGCATTCATTATGAGAAACGACTTTTCTTACAATATTATCTGGCAGATACTTCTCAAATGCACTTCCCAGTAGACCCTTGCCAAATACAAGAATTCTATTTTCCAAATTTTTCTACTCCAATGGTGTAATAAATGAATTGTATTTTTCTTTTTTATCAAACTGCTGTTTAAACTTCTCGGCATCTGATTTAGTGGCAAATTTTCCAATTCTAACTCTAAATATATCCTTATCCTTACTCTTTCCTCTCTGTATCCAGCTCTCATACCCCTTCTTTTCAAGTTCTGCTGCTATCTTGAGCGCCTGAGATCTATCGGGGAACGCACCTACCTGCAAAGTAAATTTTGCATCCACTACTTCGCTGCCTTTCTTTGGCTCTTTCTCACTCTCAACTTTCGCAACAGCCTTTGGCGTTTCAACCTTCTTCTCTACCTTTTTGGGCTGTTCTTCCCTATTAGAGACCGCTCTATTCACACTCTTTTCCTTTTCAAGATTTTCAGATTTCTTTTGTGTGGTTTCTACCTTTTTTATATTTGCCTCTTCCTCTTTCTTTTGTTGAACTACGACTGAACTGCCTATAGACTCTATACCTGCATCTTTAATAACTTCTTTCCCCGCAACATTTTTCTCCTGAACTTTTTCGCTTCTTGATATTACCTGATCGGGATTGTCACATGTTACCGAGACCGCAGAAAGTTTCTTCCCCAGCAAAACACCTACACCAAATATTAAAATCATTATAACGATTGACGAAAAGAAAAGCAAAAAGATTTGTTTTCTGTCTATTATAACGCTATCATTCTTCATCGGTCTCTCCTTTCAAACTCATCCTCTCCGGGGCAGAGACTCCCATAATATCAAAAGCATTTTTGAGAACTATCTTTATTGCGATTATCAATGCAAGCCTGCCTCTCATCTTTCTCGAATCATCCGATAATACCTTCTCAGTCTTTTTATACTGAGTATAGTACTGATGAAACATCGCCTCCAGTTCCTGAATATAGTATACAAGCAGATGAGGTTCAAGAGATTTTGTTATTGATTCAAGAACATCAGGGAATTCGCCAATCTTTTTTATTATATCTATTTCCTCTTTCAGTATCAGTGCATCAAAATCATCTTTTGAAATAGTATCGGGCAAATGGATATTCATTTCCTCAGCCTTTCTTAAAATTGAACATATTCTTGCATACCCATATTGTGCATAATAGACAGGATTATTCAATGACTGGCTTTTCAGTATATCTATATCAAAATCCAGCTGGGCATCCCCCTTTCTCATAAGAAATGTATATCTGGTAGCATCTTTTCCAACATCGCTAATAATCTCATCAAGTGTAATAAAATCACCCTCTCTTTTGGACATCTTGATGGGCTTTCCATCTTTTAATACCTTCACCATCTGTACAAGGAGAACTATAAAAGAAGCGGGATTAAATCCAAGAAGTTCAATCGACCCTTTCATCCTTGGTATATACCCATGATGATCTGCTCCCCAGATATCAACAATACGGTTGTATTTTCCACCATCGCGTTCATATTTGTGTTTATGATAAGCAATATCGGAGGCAAAATAGGTATAGTACCCATTTGATTTTCTGAGCACTCTATCCTTATCATCCTCACTACCTTCCATCTTTAAGAATAGTGCTCCATCCCTTTCATACGTAAGTCCCTTTTTCTGAAAAAAACTTATACAATCATCCACAAGATGGCTATCATAAAGCCACCTCTCAGAGAAAAAATTGTCAAATTCAACACCAAGATCTTTTAGTGTATCCATAATCCATAATTTCATATACTCAACAGCATATTCTCTCACAATTTCTGGGTTCTTCTCTGCATCTTCAAATGAAATACCAGTCTCATCTATTAATCTTCTTGCGATCTGTTTTACATATTCTCCTTTGTAACCATCTGGAGGAATCTGTGCCTCACCTCTTCTATTAAGCTCCTTCATTCTCTCCAGAACAGATATGACAAGATTATCAACCTGTGCACCCTTATCATTTACATAAAATTCTCTCAATACCTCATACCCCTGCGATTTTAATACCCTGCAAATTACATCACCAAGTACCGCCCCTCTCCCATGACCAATATGCAATGGACCTGTAGGGTTTGCACTAACATATTCTACCAGGTAACTATCATCTCGCTTTACTTTACAATGTCCAAATCTCTCCTTGCGCTCAAATACTTCATTTATTATTTTATAAGCAAAATCTCTTGAAATAAATATGTTAATAAATCCTGGCTCAGCAAAATCTATTTTCTCCGCAAACTTCTCGAAATTTCCTGAATCATTCAGATTATTAAGACTCCCTATTAAGATCTCTGCAATCTCTGAAGGCTTCTTATTTAGTTTTTTAGAAATAGTCATAGGGAGATTTGTAGAAATATCTCCCCACTCTGCCTTTCGTGGTTTAAGAATTTCTATCCTTGCGTCCTTAATATTCAGTTGTGAAAAAGCCTTGATTAGTGCTTCTGACAATATTTTTGTGTAATGTGATCTAATCATATTTACTCAATTCCTCATTCAAGAAGAAACCATCTTATCGGTGAAATATATATTTATTTCAGTTTTATCAACAAAATTGTTGCAATAATTAGACAAATTTAATAATATATAAATCTATTATGGAGGGTTAATGTCAAGAAAAGAGAATAGCAGACTTAATGAAATAGAAAATTTGGTAGAAAATGGCAATTATAAAGAGGCATCTAAAATCCTGAGCACAGTAAAGATTGAAGATTTAAGTGAGGATGAAAAGAAAAAAATAAAGGTTTTCTGTAGTATAATAAAGCCTGATTTTACATACATAATTGTTTCGATAGCAGTTATATTGATGGGTATAACATATTTTTTAATTGTAAAATAACAGGAGGTCAATTATGCATAAGCCACTTTTTATCCTTATTTTTATGATTTTTACGATTTTTAATGGGTGCAATTGCGACGACTCAAATGTTACAACCATTTTCCCCAAAGCAGAGGTAAAAGATCCTTCAGGCATCCTCAAAACCAATGGAGATGTATATGAACTTGACTTTGGAGATGTCCTTGTCGGTTCACTCAAGATGATAGAATTGCAGATTATAAACAGCGGGCAGAATGACCTTGAGATGGAGGATCCGATAATTGCTAACTCCACTGAATTTTCAGCAAAACTCGGTGCAAAGAAAGTCCTGGCGAGCAATAAGACCTCACTTCAGATTACTTACGCCCCTCAGAATAAAGGGGTTGATACAGCCACTCTCACAATAAAGACAAACCAGAAAGATAAATCAACAATTACCATTGCGCTAAAAGGTAATGGTGTATTGACAGATATTGAGGTATGTATAAAAGATCAAAACAAATGTAATGACGACAACAAGACAGAACTCCTGATAAACTTTGGTTCTATCACCTTTGGTCAGGAGAGCAACAAATATACATTTTCAGTTGCAAACAAGGGTGATTACAAATTAAATGTCTTCGATACAAAAATTGTTCAGTGTCCATTTGACAAGCCAGATTGCAACATCGATGAGATGGTCAGTCCAACCTATACAGAGTTTATTTATACCCCCACTGAAATTGCCGGTGAATATGCTCCTCAGAAAATTAACGAATTTCAGATATACTATAAACCTGTAAATGGAGGCACAGACAAAGGTGCACTTATAATCCCGAGCGATGATCCGGATGAACCCAATGTCTATATAATTCTTATAGGAACATGTATTGCCCCCAGAATATGCCCGCAGCCACCCTATTCTATTGACTTTGGAAGTGTTGTTGTAGGACAGACAAAGGAGATGACATTTGATATTTATTCCTGTGGGACAGAGAAACTAACAATCTCAAAAATGGAGCATAGTTCC
>JBBISZ010000065.1:7706-11106 GCA_037441045.1 Deltaproteobacteria bacterium
TTGGCTGCCATGAAGTCTACTTTGGTCTCGGCGATTTGGATGGACTGAAAATCCAACTCTCCCAATCGAACTCAATCCTCAGGAGAAATATACTCTTAAAGTAAAATATACACCAAAGGATATTGGCAAAGACTCTGGAAGAATAGAAGTCAGCACCAATGATCCTCAATCTCCAAACGGTTATATTACTGTTACTGGCGAGGGAAAAGAGGGTCCATCCTGCAATCTGGTAGTTGATCCAAGCACTCTGGATTTTGGTTCAATAGTTCAGGGGAAGACCAGCTCTGAAAAAGTAATAATGCTCACAAATACAGGGGAGATTGACTGCAATGTAACTTCTTTTGTAAAATTATCAGGCTCAGATTCATTCAAGCAGACAAGACCTGACCTTTCAAATGGAGTTACAATAAAACCAGGAGTTTCTCTCAATGTATATTTTACATATACACCCGCTATCATTGGAACTGAACAGGCAAGATGGAGAGTAAGTAGCAATGATAAAAATCACCCCAATCAGGATGTTGTACTGACAGGAGAGGGCGTTAAGACTCAACCCTGTATAATTGAAGCGACACCAAATCCTATTCAGTTCGGACTTGTCCAGTTGGGCACAACAAAAACTGTAAATGTAACCCTCAAAAATATTGGGAATCAGAACTGTTTTATCGCTGGTCTTAAATTTGATGCATCCTCAAGCCCTGTCTTTACCCTTGGTAACTTCCCGATTCCAAAAACACTTATGCCAAATGCAACTGCAAAATTTGATGTATATTTCAAACCGAGAGACATTAAGACAGAGACAGGTAAGGTATTGGTAGAGATCCTATCTGGTTTTTTACCCAAAACCGCTGCAACTATTCCAGTATCTGGCGGCGGAACCGGTCCCAAAGTCTGTGTAAATCCAAATAAAGTCGAATACGGAATTGTAAACATAGGTTCATTTGCGGATCAGACAGTAGAAATAATAAATTGCGGAACCGCAGATCTTGATGTCAATTCAATCAAACTATCATCTCAGAGTTCTACAGATTTTACGATACAGGGAGCTGTTCCAACAGGCAAATATGCGGCTGGAGAGAAGAAGACAATAACTGTAAGATATAAACCCATGGATGAGGGCGAGGATAAAGGAAAGGTGGATATTGCAAGTACAGATGCTATAGATCCAGTATATTCTGTAGTTCTTCACGGATACGGTGCCGATCCCAATACTCAATGCGGCAATGTAACAGGCAGGGTCTGTTCACCAGGACAGGAGATCTGGATAGGTGGTGCAGAGGTATGCGTAGGCTCCAAATGCACCATATCCGATCCCGATGGGTATTTTACTCTCTCATGTGTACCCGTAGGTCAACAGACTGTACAAATAGCCGCAGGTTATTTTACTACTGATATTCCTGTTGTAGTAAACGATAGAGAGACCACTGATATAGCTGCACAGTGTGTAAAATCCAATGCAAAAATAGCAGTTATGCAGGGACAATGGGATGCTATGGAAAATATACTATCTGATTTAAAACTCCCATATACCTTATATGCTCAGGATGATTCCAGTATTGTTACAGATTATAATGAATTGAAAAAGTATGATATATTAATCATTAACTGTGGCGCAATAGAAGTACTTGACAGTTCTGTTATACAGAATCTCAGGAATTTTGTCGCTGCCGGCAACTCATTTATGACTTCAGACTATTCTTATGATTATTTTGAAAAAACATTTCCAAATGCAGTTGATTTTTATGGAGATGATAATTCGTCTGATTCAGCACAATCTGGAGGTTCTGCAAGGGGAATGACTGGTTGTACTGCCCCTCTACCCTGCACAATTGTGGATCAAAATCTTGTTGCACTGATGGGCATAAATCAGGTAGGAATTGCATCTATATGCTGGGCAACTATGGATAGCGCCGCATCCAATACGGTGGTTCATATTGAGGGTGATGTGTATAATGATAAGACACAGAGGCCTGTTATTGTTTCATATAAAGACTCACAGACTTCTGGTAGAACTGTATTTGCATCCTTCCACCTGAAGGATCAGAATGCCCAAAATATGGAAAAGATATTCTTTTATCTGATATTCCAGATGTAATGAGTATTATGATGAAATATTATTTTTATGAAATATTATAAAGGAGTCTATACTTGAAATTAACATTCTGGGGAACGAGAGGATCTATACCATCTCCTGGTAAAGGGAGAGAGTATTATGGAGGTAATACAACCTGTATAGAAATAGTAGGTCATTCGAAGACGGAGTTTATTATCGATGCTGGTACAGGTATTAGAGAGCTGGGAAACAGTATGCTTAAGAACAAACAGGCATTTAAAAGATCATATCTATTATTTACCCATTTTCATTGGGATCATATTCAGGGATTGCCATTCTTTGTTCCGGCATACATCCCTGGCAACAATTTTATTGTACAGGGTGTAGAGAAAGATATTTCAAAATTAAAAGAGATCATTTCCAATCAGATGAAAGTACCATATTTTCCGGTAGGCATTGAAACAATGTCAAATCAACTCTCTTTTGAGAGATTATTTGATAACCTCACAGAGATAGATGACATCAGGATATCTTACATTACTACCAACCATCCACAGGAGACACTTGCATTCAAATTTGAAGAAAAAGGGAAGATAATAACTTTTATGACAGATTGTGAATTGATGTCTGGTGCTAATAACGCTCGACCAATTGCAGAGTTTGCCGAATTTTCCAGAGATTCTGATTATCTTATTGTAGATGCTCAATTTACAGAAAATGAATTGCCAAACAGATTTGGCTGGGGACACTCATCAAATATGGATGCATTGAATCTTGCAATACTCGCAAAGGCTAAAAATCTCATACTCTTTCACCATGACCCTGCACACAATGATGCCTTTATTGACAAAATGGTACAGGATGTAGTCTCATCCATAAATGAGAAAAAACTAAATATAACCTGTTTTGCAGCCAGAGATTATCAGATTATTGATACATCTATCTGAGAATTATCTCCAGTTTAGATTATCTATATAAGTCAGATCCAGAATTGGTAGATCATACAGAATATTCCCATTTAGGTCTATTATCTGTATTCCGGTGCCCAGATCTGTTGCAATAGCAATTGCATTGGCATTTGGAGAAAAAGCAACCCCATCCAGACCATTATGAGTCTCATCTGAAATCCTTTTTGGTTGGGATAATCCATGTACCAGATAGTAACCTGATTCGGGATACAATATATGTAAATATGCATATTTGTTGATATCAGAGGACCATTCAGAAGATCTATTTGCAACCTTTGCCTGAATCTTCTTTGCTTCATTGGTAATATTTACCAAAAATTTAGTTGAAATATCATAAATAAACAGATCGCTTGAGTAGACATCAAAGGCACCATCGGGA
>JBBISZ010000066.1:0-11104 GCA_037441045.1 Deltaproteobacteria bacterium
GAACCTTATTGCAACAATAAAGTATGTGATTATGATGTCTGTCTTGAAGAGTGGGAGGATCAAAATTTCTCAAGAGCTGATGGTTGTGAGAGTTGGAACTACTTCCCCAAACTATATGGAACTTCTGGTTATGATAATGGAGTTTCTGTTCTGACCTATAGTGGTGGTTACTATCTCATAGGGGTGACAGGAGATGCTCAAAATAGAGATATACTGATTATAAAACTGGATCAGAACGGAAATATTATATGGGCAAAAAAGGCTGGCTTCAGCAATTCGGAAGATTCAGTATCCAGAGCAATAATTGATAGGTCAGGAAATATTGTTTTAACAGGATATACAAAACAGAATGCTCTCAAGAGTCTGCTGATTCTCCGTTTTGATTCCAATGGACAACTATTATCACACAAAGAGTTTTCACTTACATCTTCTAACATAGAAGGATTTGATATAACAGAGACAAAAGATGGAAATTATGCAATTGCCGGATGGGTAAGTATATTGAATAGCCTGGATGTTCTTCTTATAAAAATAAAATCGGCAGATCTGAGTATAATATGGGCTAAATCTTTGAAGTATAATCCAGCGTCATCAAATTATGATGAAGCGGCAATGAGGATTATTGAAAATAGCAACTATAATCTCATTTTTGCAGGATATTCATCAATAAATTCATATGATGGATTATTGGCAGAATTAAAACCTGATGGGACATTAGTAGCTTCGTCCGTTTTGGGAGGTAATGAATATGACTATCTCAATTCGATAGTTGAGATTTCTGATAAAACGGTAATCGTTGGAGGATTTACACAATCCTATGGGGAAGGGAGTAACGATATATTTATCTCCTCGATAGGTGATACCAACTTTGCATTTTCTCTGGGTACAACAGTAGACGATTATCTTACTTCAATGATAAAATCAGGAGACCTAAGTGGTGGTATCGTCCTTACGGGATATACTAAGATAAACGGTACTTATGATGGATTTGGATTGAGATTTTCAGGAAATGACAATATTAACTGGCAGTTTACCTATGGGGGTTCACATTCTGATTATTTTTCCAGTATAAATTATGGTACGAACGATGGATATATAATGATTGGTAGAAGTATATCCTTTGGGGCAAACACTTATGAGATGTTTGTTGTCAAAACAGACAATTCAGGTAAATTGTCAGGTAGCTGTCCAAAGGGTTTGCCAGGACCATTAACTCTTACAAAGAATTATTTCTCTATTTCACCTGCAGAATATCCTATGACATCTACAGACATTACTTTAGGGGATCTGTTGCCAGCAACAATCTTTGTTGAGGATGTGACTATTAAATCGTTGATGATATGTAATCAGCCATAATCATAAAAACAAGACACGACTAATTCTTGCTGGATATCACCTTCCATACAGAATAAGATTCTTTTTCAGTATTATCATACTTTATCAGACCTATATTAACGGTATCCGTATCAGACAGATCGTGCATCCATGTCCAGCCCAAAAGATGCAATTTTATTCCCTGATTGGCAGTGAGTCTATTTATTACATCCCTTAAAAAGTCCGCCTGTGATTTTTCTCCACCTGCATAATCAGCAGATGACCATGCAATCTCGCTGAATCCAAAAGGTTTTTGAGGCATATAATCTGAGACCTTTTTATAATAATCATCAGGAACTTTATCAGGAGATTTTCTGCCAGGATATGGGTAGCTTGTAATAACAAGTATGTCCAATTTTTCGGGATTGAATAAATTCAATACATCAAGATTTGCCTCTTTACCAGGCGCTATCTCTCTCGCAAATACACAAAATACATTTGTTTTTGGCGATATCTGTTTGATGGAGTCATATATATCTTCGTAAAGGGAGATAAAATTTTCAAAACCATTATCTCCACCAATGCCATATTTTTCAAACCACCTGTTTACTTCATTCCCTGCTGAGATATATGCGGGGCGAATAATTTTCACCACATCTAATGCAGCCTTTTTATAAGCCTCTCTCCATACTGGATCATTGAGTGAAGCACCCTCTATATCAGGCGGTACAACCAGGTTGACATATTTATCAAAGAATGAGAGGTGAATCAGAGGAAACATCCCATTACCCCTTATTAACTTTTGAACAAATGTATCGCCCCACCAACCTCCCAGAACCTCTGAAAGTCTATAAAAAGGGGTTGGCTCTCCCCATACAGGAACGAACTCTGCATAATCTGATGCCATAGGATAAGTTATATCATAGTCCCTGTCTATAGATGGATTTGGTAGTATCCCCATATAAAATCCTCTTTCGGGTAATTTTATCTTATCCAGAGGCTCTATTATTTCGGTTACATCATTATAAGATATATCAATATAACTGCTATCTCCTCCTGCATCTTCAAAATCATCGTTTATACAATCTTCAGTTGGTTCAATGTAAGATTCTGCATCTGTCAGATTCCAATCTGCATAGTCTTCAAATAGCATTATATCAGCATCACAACAACTAAAAATCTCTGAAGAGGACAGATCGGTGCTCTCAACAATATCCTGAGAACACCCACAGGTATTAAATAGAACAATAATCAAACATAGAAAAAGAAACAAATTATCACTTTTTACATAAAAATTATAATTTTCCATCTCATAATCTCCTTAACCAATTAGATTTCATTCACATATATCCCCAATTTTGTTATGATTATCGTCCCTCTGATCGGGATTTGATAGATTGTCTTCTATATCATTTTGACAGGTGTCATCTATTAATGAAAGATCAGTCACTATCTCTATATCATTAATGCTATCTAAATTCTGACTACAATTGTATCCAGAAAGAAATATAATTTTTGGGACCATGGAAAGAATTAGGAATTTTAGTCTTATATTGTTTGCTCTAACATCCATTTTCTTATTATATATCCATGTCTATTTCTTTTGCAAATCATTTTTATTTTTATACCGTTTTACTGCTGTCCAGAGTAATATTAAGTCACATATTTTGTTCTTATAAGAGAATATATCAGGTTAGATTTATTTATATTTTTGAAATCAGGTTACCTGTATTCTCTTCTATTATTCATTCAATATGTTGACCAATTAAAGATCACTTAAAGAAAGCTGCTCTATATCAGACTTAATGGGCAGGGTCAAAAAAAGTTTATCTAATCACTACCATAAATTTTCTGACAAAATTTAAAATTTATTATAATTACTCTTGACCGAAGGGAAAAATTAACTTAAAAATATAAAAAGCAATCTGTCTTAATATAAGACATTATTTGTTTATTTTAAGGAGATTTAATATGATTAAGAAGTTGTTCCTAATTTTGGTTTTAATCGGTTCATTATTTGTTTTCCAGTTTTGTTCTGATGATAAAAAGGGGAGTCAGGATATTCAGACGCAGGATGTCGGAGGTGATATCCTTCTGGATGCAACATCTGAGGATGCAAATAATCAGGTGAATTCGTTGAGAGGTTATTTCTGTGAAACAGATAGGGACTGTGATGAGAGTGAGGTTTGTCTAGAGATGGCCGGAATTACTGACAGGGTCTGTCAACCTGCTGCATTTGTGACATTCCTTGATAATACGACTTTTATTATTGATACAGCAGAGCTTGAACCAGAATATATTCTGGACGAAAAAAAGAGACAGAAGCCGCAGATAAAAGGATTTTCAAATATCTCATCTCCTGGAGATCCTGACCTTCCGTCTATTACTCTTAATGTCCTGATACCTCCTGATAGTGATATAAATAATGTTAAGATTGTAATTATTAATGAAGAATCCTACGAAGAGGATGGGACATACGATATTGCACCCGCCGGTCCTGCCAATTTCAAGCCGGATATAGAAGGTGTTGCCACTTATGAAGACTGGATAAAGGATAAGGATTATATAGTGGATGGATACAATACAAAAGTATATTCAAAGGATGCATTATTTACTGAAGATGCATTAAAAATACTGCCTGTAAAACAGATGAGAAAATGGTTATTTGTGCCAGTACAGTTTTATCCATTGAGATACAATCCTGTAAAAAAGACTATGTTAAGAACTGGATATATAAAGGCTCATATAGAGGCTCCAAAGGTTCAGGGCGTTTCTCAAATAAGACTCAATAGTATTCTTTCTGATTCACTATTTGATAAGGATGCCGAAAAGATGTTTGTTAACTTTAAGAAAATGATAGAACTCTATTCCCATTCATTATCAGATGTTGTGCCACCACCAGAGACAAAGTATGACTATGTTATAATTACTACATCGAGTGTAAAGAATGGACTTGCACGACTCTCTGAGTTCGTAAATCATAAGCAGTCTATAGGTTATAAAGTGCTTGTCGCAGACGAGTCGGCATGGGGCACGGCTCAGGGAACGGATGGTCCTGAGAAGGTGAGAAACTGGCTTAAAGAAAATTATATTAATATGGGTATTCAATATGTACTTATAATCGCCGATCCAAATGATAAGACTGGACCTGCGATGCGAGAGTGCTGGCCAAGGGCAAAGGAGAAAAAGGATGATTGGGAGAGAACACCTACAGATATGTATTATTCTGACCTTACAGGCAACTGGAATAAGAACGGGGATGAACTCTGGTGTGAATATTATGGTGATTATGTAAGGGGAGGAGTAGATCTTACTCCTGAGGTATATGTTGGTAGAATACCTGCATATTCAGGTAAGTTTTCTGAGGTGGATACAATCCTTTTAAGAACTATAAAGTATGAGCAGTCAAAAGATATTGACTGGAGATATAATGTGCTATTACCAAATCCGATCTCAGATTATTCTCAGGAGGAGGATCATGCAGAGTCAGGAAGTGGTACTGAGATAAAACGTAATGGTTTTACTGTGGATGGCGCTAAATTTGCGGAGAGAATGAAGGAAGAATTCTTGAATTCTCAAAATGGATTTAAGATTGTATCTCTGTATGAAAAACGTGGGCCAGAGCCATCTGTATATCAACCCGATGTAGAATTCAGTGCTGAAAATGTGATAAATGAGTGGAAAAAAGGGTACGGACTCATCAGCTGGTGGGCGCACGGGAATAGTACATCTGCTGCGGGAAAGGTCTGGAAGGCTGATACTAATAACGATAGAATAGCCCAATTGAGCGAAAAAGATTGGGAGGACTTTGCCTACTCATCATTTCCTGAATCTTCGTACAATCCTGAGAGACCTGCATTTACTTCTCAGGTAAGCTGCCTCAACTCCAGACCCGATAGAAGTTCAAATCTATCATATACATTACTTGCAAAGGGTGGCGCAATTGCAGCAATGGGAGCAACCTCTGTTACACTCTATTCACCTTCGTGGAGTTATCCAAATTCAAATAGAATGGACAATGTGAGTTTTGGATATTACTATACCAGAAATCTCAGTAAGAATTATCCCGCTGGCAAGGCATTGTCTCTTACCAGGACTATGTCTTCATCTCTTACATGGCAGGACGGTTCACTTATGAATATTCTGAGCTTTAATTTATATGGTGATCCGTCTCTTTCGCTCTTTACCACCTATACACCATCACAGACCACAGCTGATACCTCTTTTAAGGACAATGGTCACTCTTTTGACAAAAATGTGACATCTGACACTGATACAATATTAAAGTGGTCACTTTATTATACACTGAACGCACCTAAAGGTAAATTAAAGATTATCGCTGAAATATTAAAAGATGGAAGTCCACTCAAAAACTCATCCATTCAGACAGTCAATGCATCTATTGAACATTCTACAGACCCGACCACTGTTTTGAAATACGATGGTGATAAACCTGATATTATTACGCTCAAGTTAACGGATTTAAGATTTCTTGGTACTGGCACATTTAATCTTTCATACAGGTTGCGATATATGTTTGCTGATGAGAATGGAACAACCAAGGAGCTTCTATTAACTCCAGAGCAGAAATTTTCAATAGAGTTTAAGGATACATCCGTTGTTACACTTGAATCAGGGAGTGTTTTTAGCGATTCATTTGATACAAAGACCCAGAGTAAATATTATAATTTTGTGGCAAAATCGAGCGGCAGAATGAAGATTGAACTTAAAGGACCGGATAATGCTGATTTTGATCTTTATGTAAAGGAGGGGACGACGGTAAGTACCTCCTCTTACGACCAGCGAGCCTATGGCTTAACTGCAAATGAAACTATTGAAATAGATACAAAAGGGGGGGAATACAGTATTCTCGTAAATAGATATTCGGGTAGTGGTTCGTTTACAATTCTTGTAACTCTTTCAACCTTAAATCCTGATTATCCAGAACTTAAATTGGGAGAAGTTATGACAGGCACACTACCTGACCTGTATAAGACATTCGTGTATAAAGTTGTATTTACAAAGGCAGGAAAATTTAATGCACTTCTAGAGGCGCCATCCGGGGCTGTTGTAGATCTATATATCAAGATGGATAAAGTGCCCACAACAAGGTCATACTATGCAAAATCTTCAGGTTCCACAAATAATCCCGAGCTCTCTGCAACAGTTAATGCAGGCACCTATTATTTGATGGTAAGGACAAGAAAGGGTTCTGGTACATATAGCATTATGGGTGAATTGCAATAGTAATAAGAATATTTCTGTTTTTTGCCAGACCTTTCTGTTTTGAACCGAATTCTGGAGGCTATTGGATTACAAAGTTAGCAAATGTTTTGCAAATTGAGAGCAGGTAGATATAATCCTTTTTCAAAGGAGAAAAGGATGTTTGAAAGGCTTATAACATTTACATCAGTTTTGGGTTTAATATTGTTTCTGTTCTCTGCCTCTGGATGTTCTGATAATGATTCTAAGAGAGTAGAAGATGCTATGATAAAAGACTATGGTTTTGATGTTGTAGATACATCGGATGAAGGTTGCAAAGTTAAATCAGAATGTCCTTCTGGCAACTATTGTGATAAGAATTTACATATCTGTAAAACAGGTGAGTGTTTTGACAATAGTGATTGTGATGATGGTTATCTCTGTGATATGTCCAGAAATTACTGTTATTTTTCGGGCTGCTTTAAGGATTCTGATTGTAAAGAGGGGATTTGCAGAAGGAGTTCAGGCAGGTGTATTGACTGTCTTACAGATTCAGATTGCAAAAATGGTATTTGCAATAGTTCTACAAACAAATGTATCTATGGGAATTGCACAGATGACAAACTTGAACCAAATGATTCTTTTGACCAGGCATATTCTATAGATAGTGGTATAAGAAAGCTGATCTTATGTCCATCAGATGATGACTATTTCAAAGTGAATCTATCAACTCTGGATAGTCTCAGGGTTGTAATTAAGACATCCTCAATAAAAAACATTAATGCTGCAATATTTTCAAAGAATGATACCTTAAATCCACTGGTAATGGCAAATATTTCAAACAGTGGTGAACTTAATCTCTCGTCAGCGCCGGTCTCAGGTGAATATTATATAAAGGTCTCTTCATCAGATGTGGTTGTAAATTATGAGATTGAGGTTATCATCAAGAAATCCGGGTCTGGCTGTGAGGATGATATATTTGAGGAGAATGATTCAGAAGGTCTCTCAAAAAATATTACCTCTGGCATATATAATGATCTTTCTCTCTGTCCCGATGATATTGATTATTTTGCTTTGAGTCTCAATAGTCAGGACAAAGTAACTATAAACATTAAGGGTGATAATATAAATGCATTGTTTTACAGAGATGGAAGCGTTGAGCAGAACAAAGTCAGTCTAAATTCACAAAATTTGTTTATAGCAAATGGTTCAGGCATATACTTCTTGAAAATATATTCTGATTCAAAGGAGAGGCAGTCCTATTCTTTTGAAATTGGCACAACACAAAATAACAGTTGTATAGATGATAGTTTTGAAGAGAATGATAGTTTTAATAATCCTGCCATTATTCCTCTTAACAAAGACATGGAATTTGTCCTCTGCCCTGAAGATGAGGACTGGTTTTTGTTTAGAACTTACGGCAGGCAAACAAAGATAACACTTATGTCTGAAAAATCTACTCCATTTGAGATATACTCACCAAATGATAGCAGCGAACCTATCCTCTATTCGGATGAATATGATAATACGATTCAAATTGCTGAATTTGAGGGGATGCCTGATAGCCTTTTGTTGAGAATTCCTTCTGATTCAAGCATGAAATCTTATAAATTGAATATTTCTTCTTCTATACCGGAATGTTCTGACGACATATATGAACCTAATAATAGTATTGAAGGGGCAAGACTTCTGGGATCAGGGACATATCAGAATTTAAAAATCTGTCCATCAGATGAGGATTACTACGCCTTTGATCTAAATCAAAAGGATAGAATAGAGATTACAACAAATTTCTCAGATGCCAGTGCTGATATAGATATAGTATTGTATGATCCATTGAGAAGAGAGGTAGCATATTCTATCTCTTCGGGAGATGTAGAAAAAATAGATTATATTACAGACATATCAGGTAGATATATTCTTAATGTGTTTGCATGGGATAATAATGCTGCTGATTATTCTATGAATATTAAAATAACTTCTGCTGCAAGCAGTTGTGTGGATGACAGATTTGAAGAGAATGATTCTGTGCAGTCTTCAGCCCAAATAAACTCAACAGAAATATATGGTCTCAGAATCTGTCCATCTGATTATGATTATTATTCAATAACCTTAAATAGATCAGACTGGCTTTCGGCAGGTGTGTTTTACAATGAATCAAAAGATAAACTTTTTGCAGCAATTTTGTCTTCAGATGGAAAGACTGTTCTTGCTACTGGAGGAAAGCAGAGTGGGGATATTGTGCTTGATGTAATAGCCCCTTATTCAGGATAGTATATATTGCTTATATGATTTCTGGACGTAAAAGTAATAAATGATTATGACATCCTGATTGACATTGTCAGGGATGAACAGTGTCTGGACGATAGATTTGAAGAGAACGATTCAAACCAGTATGCGCCAGTTATTGCTGCTGAACAGATAAACTCATTGGTCATGTGTCCTTATGAGGTAGATATATACAGGATTTATCTTGCAAAGGGTGATACACTTTTATTAAGTTCTTCTGATTCATCAGGTATGGGTGATTATTCTCTATCTATCTCGTCACCTGATGGGCTTATACTTGATTCTCAATATGGAAGTGCAAACGATAAGTCTGTAATTGCAGAAGTAACAAGCACAGATTATTACTATATAACTTTAAAAAATAGATCATCAGAAAAGATAGTGTATTCACTAACTCCGGAGGTTGATGGGAGCGGAGGAAAGATCGGTGAAGAAGTGATCACAATCTATCCATTTGAAAAAATAAGTAGCAGTGATACAGGATTGTATGAGATTAGATTTCAGAGAACACCTCAGAATGCGGTTGTTGAGACTCTATATCTATCAATTATTGTTGAACACAATAGTCCTCAGGATCTGATTATTTCTGCTCAATATGCAGATGCCCCTGAGCAGATTCTCTGGAATGGATATGGAGGCAGTACCGATGGCGGGAAGGACGATGATGTTGAGGATGATGCTGACATAGAAATTTATAACAGAGAGATAATTTCCGCAAAAGGGAAGGGAGCAAATGATTCCCTCCTTATTATGATTGAAGATTATAGCAGTCTATCCGGGACAATCTTTGCCATTGAGGCAAGATTATTCTGGAAGAAAAAATAAAAATATTGTATTAACACGATAAATTACTATTTGTACTCCATACCTGTCTAGGAAAATATTTGAAAAGATAGCCATGAATCCAAAAGTATTATCCATGTTTTATCAGGTCATCCATAAATGTTATGCTTTATCGAGGTTTAATTTATTTACGTAAAGGGATTTATGGGAGTGAATAAATAAACCTTTTGATACCTTGCCCATTGTGTCAGATGTAAAGCAGCTTTCTTCAAGTGGTATTTAATTTGGCAGCATTTTGAAAGATAAATAATACATTATATGATAACCTGATTTTGAAACTGCAAAATAGCTATACCCAATGCATTGTTTTATAAGGATAAATTTTATGACTTAATATTATTTTGGGCAGCAGTGATTAAATCAGTTTATTTAATGAGCGTGTCGACAATCTCTATCATCATATCCTCATAATTACTTATGCATATTGAACCAAGATAATACTTGTCCAGCCCTTTCGCTACCTCAAAATATCTGTTCGCACCACAGGCAACACCATTTACGGAGGCACATTCATCTACATTTGTAGGTCTGCTATCTCCTGAGAGCTGTGCGCCTGTTATTACAGCCATGTTTACACCCGCACTACCTTTGAGATTTTTGAGAAAATCAATGAAATCTTTTGTGGATATGAGACTATCATATCTGCTATTTGTATTTGTAATTGGCTCCTTAAAATCACAGAAACAGTAGTTCCTGCTCTGATCAAATCCAGCAACCTTTCCACATTGCGGATGTGCCCATCTGTAGCTGGCACAGTCTGTAGCAGCATCTGTACACTCCTTCATACAATATGTCTCACCCTTCTTTGCATAATCAGAATCCTCAGTAGCAACCGTGGGTGTTGCCCCATAGGGACAGTTGCCATTTTCTGGCTGCATAGGCTGACAATCAGGATGACATCTGTTTGGATTTGGATAACATCTATCATTATTATCCTCATTAAATGTTGGGTCATAAGGTATATAACTACAATCCTCCTCATCTGTTAGAACTATTATCGTCAGTTTAGCATCAGGTCTTAAAAAACCCACATTTTCATTCTCTACAAGATTCTTGCCTGTTAGGGGATCCTGCCAATCCCTATCCAGAGCCATCCTTATAGCAGACAGCCCTTTTTCAAAGCCTGTACCGTTGATACCAACCTTTACATTATCTCTAAATATCCCGATAAAATTATTGTCCCCTACAGTTGATTTAACCTTACTATTGAGAACCTTTGGATGTTCACCACTATAATACTGACAGGTCTGTTGAGATGGCTTGCAGGATCTCAATCTGCCATTATTCTCAGGGACGCAGTATTTCTTGCCTTTCTCAAACCCCACCACTTCAGCACATATAGATGGTGTTACAGAATTCCTGGAGGTATCATAAGGCGGACAGTCTGCATCAGAATTACATGCTTTTGTGCAGTATTTTGACTCAGGTCTTAAAACTCTTGTGACCTCTTTTGCCT
>JBBISZ010000067.1:0-11032 GCA_037441045.1 Deltaproteobacteria bacterium
TCCATGTCTAACTTCTTTCTTAATAATATAAAGCAAGTCATCCACTCCTTCACCTGAGAGACCCCTTATACCACATTTTTCAATATTTTGTAAGACCCCATTTACATTTAGTTCATCTTTTAAATCATCTCCCTTTTTATAGGGTCGGGACATTATAACCAGATCTGAGCCGCCAAATGCAGTAGAGTATTCATCAAAAAAGATATTTCTCCTCGATGTGTTGCTCCTCGGCTCAAATACTGCAACAATTCTTTTATATCTGCCCGTCTCAATATAAGCCTTTTTAGTGGCATCTATTGTTATTCTTACGGCGGTCGGGTGGTGAGCAAAATCATCGATAATGCCTATTCCATTAAAATCTCCATAGTATTCCATTCGTCTTTTAACCCCTTTGAATTTCCCTATTGCATCAAGAATTTTATTAGTCTCATATCCCAGACAATTCAATAGTGTTATAACCGCAAGGCTATTGAGGGCATTCTGAAAGCCAAAAACAGCAAGTCTGTATATTATATCAATCCCTTTTAGATTTGCATATACTTTCATAGATTTATCAGCATATTCCACCTTCTTAATATAGGCGCCGCTCTTTTCCTGTTCTCCATAAAAAATTCTGCTGATATCATTTCTTGTTATTATGTCTTTTATAATCTGATCGTCTTTTAAGACAAGCCAGCCATCATGACTGATTATATTTGAGAATTTTATAAACTGCTCTTTATAGATTTCAAAATTGCTATAAATATCTGCATGGTCAAACTCTATAGAGGTAATAATAACCGAATAAGGGAGGTAGTGCATAAACTTCGGGACTTTGTCAAAGAATGCAGTATCATATTCATCACCTTCAATTACAAAATATCTTCCATCAGTCAATCTGAATGACTGTTCAAAATTGAGAGGTATCGCCCCCACAAGAAAGGACGGATTCTCACCCATGGCATCCAGTGTGGATAAGAGCATGGATGTGGTAGTACTTTTGCCGTGCGTCCCTGCAACTACTAAAACCTTATATTCGGGCAGTATAAATTTCTCAAGAAATGAAGGCATGGAATAATAGGGAATGTTTTTCTCCATTATATATACCGCCTCTTCATTATCCCTTCTTACCACATTTCCGATAATCGCAAATTCAATAATATCAACTATATTCTTCAGGTTCTCTTTTTTATACCCCTTTAGAATCCTGATGCCCTGTTTTTCAAGCATTGTGGACATTGGCGGATATGCATTTGCGTCGCTGCCGATTACATTGTATCCCCTCAACTTCAATATCCCTGCAAGAGACGCCATTGCAGTCCCACAGATACCTACAATATAAACATTTTTCATAAGCCCATCTCTCTCTTAAAAAGATTAATAATCTGATTGTGTATTATTGACCTGAACTCGCGAATTTTATTGTTTCCCCTATCAGGATAGACTCTATTTGTAAAGAGAATTATTCCCGACCCTGTGTTGAGATCAATTACAAATGATGTACCTGTAAAGCCGAGGTGCCCTATTGTATTATCAGAAAAATGATCCCCATATTGCGAGCCTTTTATAAGAGGCGTGTCAAACCCACCTCTAAACATAGAGGGCAAAAAATCGTTTGACTTTTTTATCAGATCCTTAAAGATATCAGGTCTCAATACTCTCCAGTCAGAATCCGTATAAGAATTATATATCTCCTTTAGCAAAAGATAAATTTCATATGTGTTTGAAAATAGCCCTGCATGTCCTGCAATACCTCCCATTGCCCTGCAATTCTCATCATCTACACCCTTATATCCCTTTGCAACCGGAACCATCAGATCCTCTTTTCCAAACTGAACATTCCCGCAAAAGTCAGATTTCAGG
This sequence comes from Deltaproteobacteria bacterium, assembly GCA_037441045.1. Lineage (GTDB taxonomy): Bacteria > Myxococcota > SpSt-1050 > SpSt-1050 > SpSt-1050 > SpSt-1050. Next base: position 1,843 of record JBBISZ010000067.1, read on the forward strand.
ATTCCAATCTTATTAAATATACTGTCCTTTAAATACTCTCTCAGGTTCACTGTTGTGATCTTCTCAATTAGATATCCCAGAATAATAAAATCTATGTCAGAATATAATGTCCTTGAATATCCCGTTACCTCTTCATTGAGTGCAGCATTTATAATCTGTTCTTTTGCGGCAGGGCTCCCCCAGATCTCTTTAGAAATACCTTTGAAATATTCTCTGTGAGCAGGCAGTCCAGATCTATGGTTGAGCATATCCCTTATGGTAATATTCTGCTTCTCTATAGACTTAAATTCACTAAAAAAGTAGCTCATCTCCTTTTCGGCTTCAATCTCACCTTCTTCTATAAGGTTACATATTAATAGAGATGTAACCAGAGGTTTTGTAAGAGATGCAATATCAAATAGGTGCTCATCTCTGACCGATTCATTATCCTCATATGTTAGAGTTCCATAGTTTTTCTTAAAAATTATATCATCTTTTGAGAAGACCAGAAGGGATGCACAGGGAAACACTCTATCTTCCAATGCCTTTTCAAACAGGGTATCTATCGCATTCATAAAAATGGCTTCTCTTGAGGTATCAGTAAACCTCTTTTTGCATTGAGAATATATTTGATATTTAGAGGAAGAACAAGATTCTCTCTTACATGACCTGCATCTATACCGTACAGCACAGGAATATTTGTACCTCCAAGGCAACATCTTAAGACCTTCAAAATCTCTTTTTCTCTACCGCAACCATTAAATCTTCCTGTTACTATCCCTCTTAAATACTGAAAATCTGCTCTCAATCTGAGCTGTGTGAGCATTCTATCTAGCCTGTACGGTTTCTCATCCACATCCTCAATAAAAAGTATTTTATCTTTTAGCCCTATATCAAATCTGGTACCCGAAAGAGAAGAGATTATGCTCAGGTTACCACCAATAAGTCTGCCATTTGCTATTCCACGATTGATTATGAATTTTGCCTTATAAGTAACTTTTGTAAAATCTACATTATTTTTCAATATATCAACAAAGAATCTCTTTGACTTTTGGTTTAACCTGCTCAACCCATTTAGGTTTGGGGAGTGAAATGTAACCCAACCCTGTCTGTTCAGGAATATGTGAAGAGCAGTGATATCGGAGAACCCAAAAAATGGTTTGACCTTTGTCAACCTTAGTTTTGAAAGGGCATCAAGGATTCTCATTGAACCGTATCCACCCCTTGAACATATAATTGCACCATATTTATTGTCCAGAAATGCCTCTTTCAGGTCTGAAAATCTGTCTCTGTCTGATCCTGCAAGATAGTCATCCTTCTCAAAAAGATTTTTCAACAATTCAAATTTGAAGCCATATTTTTTTAGCGAATCCGTCGCAATTAATATATTGCCCTTATTTACCGGTCCTGAAGGAGACACCACTGCAATAAGACTATCTGAAATTATTGGGGCAGGCTTTTTTATCCTCAGCAGCATCTAAAATCTTATATCAGAAAAGACTTTTCAGTTCAACTGATATAAGGTTTGATAAAAATAATATACAATCATCCTGTTGAAAATGCCATGCTTATGGCTATCACGGAATATCGAAAAACTATCTGAGTGTATTTATAGCGTTCTTTGCTGTGGCAGCATCAGGTCCATTTGGGCACTGTTCAAGGTACATTTGATAATATTTCTTGGCTTCATTATTTCTTTTCATAAATTTATTTGCCTCACCAAGCCCCATATAGCCATCACATTTATTGCCTTTGAGTTTGATTGCTCTCTGAAATGAGTTAACTGCCTGTTCATTCTTACCCGCGTCAATATACATCCAGCCCATAAGAAGAAAAGGCTCAGCAAGCGTGGGCTCAAGCTCACTCGCCTGAAGAAACATATCGGCAGCCTTATCAGTCTGACCTTTCCCTGCAAGTTTCTTCGCTTCCTTTATAATCTGTGCATAATTACCTGATGACTTTGCGGCTGCAACCTTCTCTGGCTTTGCCTTCCGTTCGGCGCCCTCTACCTTCTCTTTCTCTCTCACTACCTCCTCGGCAACTTTCTTTGCAGGCTCTTTTTTCTCTTCGGTCGCCACTCTTTCTGCCGGAGATTTTTCTGATACAACATTCTCAACTGATGCCCTATCCTCTGCCTTCTTCTCTTCGGGCTTATTCTGATTATCCTTGGCAGAAGCCTCAGCCGATCCGGGAAGCGAACCTTGAGAGACTTTTATAAGATCCTCGATAGACTCCTTTAAGGATTTTGCCACAGAGTTCGCCGGATGATTGTTTAGTATAGAAGTTACCTGTTCAAGCGCCTTTAAATATTCTCCCTTCAATGTATAGTATCTTGCCATCATAAATCTGGGGAGAATAAATTTTGGGTCTTTTGAAATTACTTCATTTAAAAGTTTAAGCGCCTCTTCAGATTTTGAATCCTGAGTTTTTAAGATTAGATCTCCCTCTACAAATTTCAGCCTGTCTGCATACTGAAAATCCTTTTTCTCTTTGAGCTCTTCAAGTATCTTCATCCCCTTCTCAGCAGATTGAGGGTCAAACACAGCCTGTATTCTGATATATTCAAGTGCAACATATTTTGCAAGTGGTTTACTGCCGTATTCAGCATTCAGCTTTTTAAGTAGAGTCATTGATTGATTTGAGAGATCCTGAATTAATTTCTGTCTCTCATTGAACTGCTCATTCAATTTCTTTGCGACCTCACTGTATTTATCCACCTTGAGAATTTCACGTATCCTCTTCTCAACAATAGCATTTTCAAGTTTCAGTAGCTCGCCTCTTAAAAGGATTGACATTGTGAGTGATGCAAGGATCTCCTGCTTTGGGGGTTTCTCTATATTCTTTGTGTACTTATCCAGAATGTCATAGGCGCGTTCAAGGTCGGGATAATCTGATGCAAGTATAGACTCATTTGCAGACTTTAATGCATTCAACTCTTCTTCTGTCAGTTTTGAACCAAATATCATATCCTTCAAAAAGAAACCTGCCGCTGCAACGATAATCAAAACAATAACTCCAACGGCTATAAATAGTCCCCCCTTACCCTTCTTTCTGGGTCTGCCATAAATATCAATATCTTCATCCTGTGGAGTACTGATAGGTACAGCAACTGATTGAACAGGAGGAGAAGAGAGTTTTGGTTCACTCTGGACTTTCTCTTTATCTTCCTGCACCTGTTTCTGCTCTGATACCATCTGATTTCTTTTTAAGAATAACGGAGCAAATTCAGGCATATCCGAGAGCTTCTTATATGTCTGACCATCCTTTGAAATCATATCCTCCAGATGTGCCCTGTGCTCCAGAATAAGTTTTTGTAACTCACCAAGATGAGCAAAATTGATAATAGTCCCATCTGGCTTTTTGAGATGCCAGCCAACCTGAGCAACTGAATGAGCAGGAGCCTGTACCTTAAATATATTATTGCAGGTAGTGCATTTGACATTGATACCATCTCCCGTTATATGTTTTTCATCAAGATGATAAAGGGTCTGACATTTTGGGCATTTAACTTCCATAACTCACTCCTTCTATTTTAAATCTGATAAAATTGCCTTTACATCATTGGCAAACTCGCCATCTGGTGCAAGTTTGAGATATCTCTCATACATCTTTTTTGCACCTGAATTATCCCCATTGAGCTGGAGAGATGTACCAAGATAAAAGTAGGCAGGGGAATATTTGTTATTATAAGAAATCGCCCTTTTAAAATATGTAATCGCGCTCTTTACCTTATTTGCCTCAAGGTCTATCTGCCCCATAATTGTAAATGCCTCAAATCCTCGGGGATTTTTTATTAGAGCCTGTTTCAACGCCTCCTTTGCAGCCGCCGAATTTCCTCCCTTATACAGATTCTGGGCAGAACTCAGTAACCTTTTATAACCTTCTAAATCTATCTCTATATCGGTCTTAGCAGCCTTTTCTTCAGCCTTTTCTTTCTTATCTATCTGGCTCTTTTGAGGCTCAACTTCTTTCACGGATGATGATTCTTCTACCTTTGTAGTCTCTTTCTTACTCTCCTCTTCTGCTCTCTTCTTCTCTTCCTCCTCTCTGATCTTCTCCTCCTTCTTCTGCTCTTCCTCTTTTTTCTTTGCCTCCTCCGCAGCCTTTCTCTCCTCCTCTTCCAGTCTTCTTAACCTCTCCTCCTCCTGTCTTCTCCTTTCATCCTCAATCTTTTTTGAATTGGCCCCCTTATTTGCAACAGCAACGGCACCTTTATGGATAATGAACTTATAACCAGCAATACCTATTGTAAAAAGGACACTCAGTACCACAACTATCCATAAGCCTGCCCTGCTCCTTTCCTCTTTCTTTACAGGTTTCTTCTTTTTCCCCAGAAGAGAACCTTTTACATAAGAAGAGGTTGAGAGTGTAACATTCTCCAGAAGAGTATTTTCAATAACTTTGTCCCTTGTACTCTTATTCTGACCCTCGCCAAAAATAATATCCTTCTTCTTTTCTTGAGAAACAACTTCAGCCTTTGTCTCCTCCTTTATAGCAGGGGCAGGCGTGAGAACAGAACCTTCAATCGCTTTACTTACGGTATCCTCCCCCACTGTCTTATCTACAGGCGCAACATGAGAATTGGCAACCGGCATATCAACCTTTTCTGAAATAATCTCCCTGGTCTTTGAAGGTTTTTCTCCATCCTTAATAGTCATATCTCCTACATCATGTCGAGAATGAGACACCTGATCCTGAACCTTTTCTTCCTTAAAGACATTCTCAGCCCAGATGTTGGAGGAGACAGAGTAATCTCTATTATTCTCAACCGTATGCCCCATCACTTCCTCAGTCTGTACATTAGGTTCGGGAAGAGTAGATTTTATACCCTTCTCGTCACGGGATCTTGTGGAGAAAATATCATAAACAATCCCATCAAAATAGAGAGCAGAGATAATCTTCAATGTCTCAATCTCATCCAGTTCTGACAGTTCAATAATATCATTTATTGAGCGTTCATTATCAATAAGTTTCAATACCTTATTAATGTTATCCGGTATTTCCTTCAGTCTGGATCTCAGGAGATCATCATCAATATCAAGTCGGGTAGTAAGCTCAGGGAGCTGCTCTGAATATTTCATATACTCATCCAGCCTGCGCATTCCCTCCATTATAATAGCATTATTCGGTCTGGTAATCTCAGGTTCAATATCGATATCCAGAAAGGACATCTTAAATATGCCTTCATTAAGTGTCAGCATACGATATATGGCAGGTTCTCCACGATATTTTCCAATATTTGCCTGTACAATCTGACCGTTCTTAAAATAGATCCTGCCTTCCTGAGTCTTCCCTTTTAATTCGAGGATACCACTCTTCTTGTTGAGTTCTATAGTCTGAATGATATCATACAACCCAATATCAGATAGAGAACCTATGAATCCAGCAGTAATACCTTCCTCTATTCTCTCCCTTTCCCTTTTTTGTAGATGGATCTTTATCCTGGCTATGATCTCTTTGATATAGATCGGTTTTACGAGGTAATCATCTATCCCTATTTCAAGGGCTCGAATTCTGGTATTTATCTCCTTGTTGGAACTTATCAGAACCACAGGAACCGTCCTGTAATCACTCTTTAGTTTTGTGGCAAATTCAAATGCCTCAGCATCTTTTGTGGAATCTATTATTATAAGGTCTGGAGTAGAAATCCTGAGTTGCTCTATAGCCTCAGAAAAGCCAGTGACAGATGCGACCATAAACCCTGACTTTCTCAGACTTATTTCCAGAATTCTCAAAGAATTATAATCAAGCCCTATGAGCAAAATATCCTGTCTCGCCATGCTCTCAGGTTCTCCTTAAATTGGGTATATAATCCCTCAAAGCCTTCCACTTGTCAAGACCAACCATTAAGATTATAAATAATAAAAAAATAGACCAAGTACTGAAATCCTGATCTATATATAACATATATAATGCCCAAACCTACATTAACTACAAACATCAACAAGTAACCCGATTCTTACCTTCCCTTTTGGAGACATACATATTCCCATCGGCTATCCTGATAAGATTCATTAAATCCTCATCTGCCCTATCTATCTTTTCAAGATAGGAACAGCCCGCAGATATAGTAATAGGTATTCTATTCTTAAACTCTTCAGAAATTTTCAATCTTATATTTTCCGCCACATTTTTTATATTACCACTTTTTATATCTGGCAATAACACAAGGAACTCCTCGCCACCATATCTTCCGGCAATATCCGACTTTCTAATACAGGATTTTATAATTGAGCCCACAGCAGAGATTACCTGATCCCCCAGTTGATGTCCATATTCATCATTGATTCTCTTAAAATTATCAATATCTATCATTATCATCCCACAGGGCTTTTTATCTCGCGAGAGGATATGAACTATAGAATGTAAAGTTGAAAATAGCCCTCTTCTATTTAACAACCCGGATAAAATATCAACCTGATTCAACCTTGAGAGCTCCAGATTCTCTTTGTAAAGTTGAAAAATAATTCCAGCAATACTGGTCAATTCCAGATTATCGATATTTTGTTCCTTAAATTTGTTAATAAATCTCTCAAGATGTAGTTTATATGAATCCAGTGGATTTTTAATATTTGATATATTTTTAACAAATTCAAAAACTATTACAAACGAAGGTCTCATCAAATATGTCTCAAGATACAGAGAGAGGGTAAATATATTTTTTAGATTATCCTGAGACTTTATTCTTTCCTTGAGATTAAATGCTATTTTATAAGTATCAGAGATCTCTTTGAGCATCTCCTCCTCTCTATCCATTATATGTTCAACTACAGATGATTTTACAAGCATCTGAGTATGTTCCCAGAATTGAATATGTCCCAGTTCTTCATTTGCCATCTCCTTAAAAAATAGCGAGAGCTTTTCATCCTTAATATTATTTGAAATACTGGAATATGTGCTATATGCTACTTTCTCAAGTTCTATACATTTATTTACAATATTTAATAAAATCTCATCCATAAAATACCTTTCCGCCAGAAGAGATCTTTGAAATTTACAGGATAATATATTAAATGTCAAATAAGCGTGGATGTATATTTCGTCTTTGACTTTATTCAAAACTATTGATATTATGCTTTAGTTCATTTTTAAGGAGGCATAAAAAATGAAGAGATTCCTTTTATTGTTCTCAGGTCTTATCATTGTAACAGCTTTTATATACTGTTCTTCTGATGATTCAAGTTCAAACGACACCTCAACAACAGGAGATGCAGCGAGTTTAGAAGATACAGAAGTCCCTGTGGGTAATGCAATATATGGCAAGGCATGCGACACCAACGATTTTTGTAATAAAAATAAACCAGATGGTCCAAATATTTGCCTGACAACCGACTTCTTAAAGATAAATAACATAAATGGCGAAATGCCAGGTGGATATTGTTCAAGACTCAATTGTGACACAACAGCGCCCGAGACATCCTGTGGAAGCGGTGCAGTATGCCTTAGTACAAAGCCATTTGACGAGACCTGCCAGGGACTCGGGATATGTGTGCTCCTCTGCAACACTGATGATGATTGTAGAAAATCTGAAGGTTACATATGCCTTGAAAGAAAAGAGATCGATCCCGATCACAAAATATGTATCCATCAGAGTTTTAAGGACTATCCAATAGCCTGTAAGCAGTAAGAATATAAAATTGACATTTGGACAATTGAAAAATAGTATACCAGGCAGTATTCTGATATTAACATTATCATGTTCTTTATTTATTATCGGATGTGGTGATTTTGTAAGAGACCCATCAGTCAGAAACAATTCTGATATAAACAGACAGGACGCACAGGCTGACTCATACAGTATTTCAGATGCATCTTATGACTTTGTAGAAATAAAAGATGAAGAAATTATTGATATAGAATCATATGCTGAAGAGCCAGACACAGTCGACGAAATTAATTCAGACATTTATGTAGATTCTGACTCGCAAGAAGATATTGAATGGGTATCAGATGACACAACTTACGACTTCATTTATTATGATGATGCTACCGATACTATTAATGATGAATCCATCACAGACATCTCTGATATTATAGGTCCGGATACTTCTGATGTCTGCGACTGTGATGCAGGTTATAGTTGTGGAAAATGTTATTATCCAGGGACAGATGGACTTTCAAACAAAGCACTCAAAGACAGGTTGTATCAACTCATCAAGGATCATAATTCACTCGGGTATGACAAGGCAAGAGTCAAGATGTTTTCAGAGATTGACAATTTTGATGGTTGGGTAGAATGCGTCTATACTGGTTTCAAACTACAGACTTCTGGAGTACCAGATTCAAACATAATGAATACCGAACATACATGGCCCCAGAGTATGGGGGCTGATAGTGAGCCAGCCAGATCAGACCTGTTTCACCTCTTCCCGACAAAATCAGATGCAAACTCCAGAAGGGGCAGTTATCCTTTTGGAACAGTAGTAAATATAACATGGTCGGAAGGTGGAAGCAAACTCGGAACAAACTCAAAAGGACAGACAGTTTTTGAACCACGAGATGTTCACAAAGGAAATGTTGCGAGGGCGATGTTCTATTTCAGTGTTAGATACAAACTCCCTATAGATACAGATCAGGAGAATGAACTCAGGAAGTGGCATATTCAGGACCCTGTAGATCAGAATGAGATAGATAGATGTAATAAAATCAATGTTTATCAGAACAATCGAAATCCATTTGTAGATTGGCCTGAATTTGTGGAAAGGATTGATGATTTTTGATAAAAACTGCTGAGCATTTTACGCATTATAGTAGATTACGAAAAGAGGTCTTAACTTTTCATAAATATTTTATAGACAATATTACCCCTAACAACTGTAAGGTAGGTTGCGCAGACTGCTGCGAAGAAATAGGCATTGTACCCGTTGAATTTTATTATTTACAGGAACATCTCAAAATGAGTGGAAAAACATTGAACAAAACTAACAATAAATGCCCATTTCTGGACAATAACAACATCTGTTTAATTTATCATTATAGACCTCTTATATGCATTACTCAGGGGCTCGCCTTTATAATCAAAGAAGATGATCCCAAAAATCCTCAACTGATTTTTTGCGAGAAGAATCAACACCTGCTTACTGAATACAAAGACAATTTTTCATTCTTTGATTATGAGACAATGCTTGCAAAACTAATTACAATTAATATCTTATTTTGCGAAGAAAATAATATTCCTTTTGATAGAATATTAATAGGGAACCTTATCTAA
>JBBISZ010000068.1:0-11020 GCA_037441045.1 Deltaproteobacteria bacterium
GATTTAACTTTTCTCTTACCAGATTACTTTCCAGTTGTACAGGAGAGCCGAGATATCTGTGTAAGAGTGGTATATAATAAGAAGTCCCCACCTCAAAACATATTGAGATGCCTACCAGATTTGCTTCATAAGGTTTTATACTATCTGTCTCAGTATCTATCGCAATTTCATCAACCTGTTCAAGTCTTATAAGCAGCGCCTCAAAATCTCTGAAATTTAATATCGTTCTGTAATCCTTCTTCTTGAGTTCAACAATTTTACTCTCAATCTCTGATTTGTCTGCGCTTTCAATTAGAGACCTGAACTCATATTCAGCAAACATCTTATTCAGTTTTTCTCTGTCCGGTGCGGTGGCTTTAAGTTCGGACAGCGAGATATTGATATTGAGATCATCCCTCAAAGTGACCAGACGATGCGAGAGCAGTATATCCGCCTGGGATCCCCTTATTTTCTCTCTGAGACTTGCGGGTTCTATTTCTTCTATGTTTTTTAAGATTTCCTCAGTATGTCCGTATTTTTTTACAAGCGAGAGCGCTGTCTTTTCACCAACACCTCTTGCCCCGGGAATATTATCAGATGAATCTCCTGCAAGCGCCAATAAGTCAATGATATATTCAGGCTTTACTCCATACTTCTCCTCCACACCTTGAGGATTGTAAATCTTATCCTTCATTGTGTCATATATGCTGATATTTTCATTCACAAGTTGCATCAGGTCTTTGTCTCCCGAGATTATTATTATTTCCTTGTTCTGTCTCTCCCCCTCCTTTGCCAGAGTAGCAATTATATCGTCCGCCTCATAACCAGGAATGGCAAGCCTCTTTATATTGTATGCCTCAACGAGTGAATGAATATGCGGAATCTGTATTGAGAGATCGTCAGGCATTGGTGGTCTATTAGCCTTATAATCATTATAAATTACGTGCCTGAAAGTGGGACCCTTAGAATCAAAGACTATACAGACATAATCGGGCATTAAATCCTTAATCACCTTCTGCATCATTGTTACAAATCCATAAATTGCATTTGTGGGTAGTCCTTTTGAATTTGAGAGCCTTCGTATCGCAAAAAATGCACGATATATGTATGACTGTCCATCGATTATTACAAACCTCTCATGTTTCTGGATATTATTATCCTTTGACTCTTCTTTTGGTTCCTTCATATTGCCACCTCTCTCTTAAGATATAAGCCTACTACACAAAAAGTTGCAAGAATAAATATCTCTAAAAAATCTACCAGACATAGGAGTTTCAATCTTCAACAACTTCTAACCGTGTAATAATAAAACTCCTTATGTAACAAGTATGTAATTTTTGATTTCTTACAAAAATGGCCTCAAGGAGAAAAAGTTATGAGTAACAAAAAGGAGAAAAAAGATTTCAGACTATTTCACTTTCCTGACTGGTTTCTGGAGGAGTGGGGGATGTATGAGGATGAGGAGTATGTGAAGATGATTGAAGAGTGCAGCAGAATAGATTGCGAATTTTTGAAGATAATAAAGGAACTGAGAAAGGAACAGGGTGGAGCAAGACACGACAGAAATGATTACACCAATTGATAATGTTTATCATCATTATTAATTACAGCAAATTTGCGTGACATTTTTGAAAGCGAAACCACTTTTACCTTACCATTACCTGTTAAAAACGGGAGAGGGCATTTTTGCTGACTGTTTGGGCTCTACCAATCAAACAAAAGCATATAGATATGCTTCCGAAAGAACATCTTAACAGAAAAAATCTGCACCGCTCAGTAACATGAATATTATTATATAAGTTTAAATTTCTATAAGTTTAAATTCCCATTTTACTAAAACTTTCCCTCCATTCAGGTTTGATGCTATGAATAAAATCATTTTCAGATAAACAACAGGAGAGATGTAATCAATTTATAGATATTTGAGCCTGATTTTTCAAGACAGGACATATTCTGGCCGAAAACCCTGTCGCCTAACATCAGACAACAAAGAAGAAAAAATACAATAGTTCGATTTTTCATTATGCTCACCTTAGACATTTATTTGTAATTTATATCAGAATAATAATTGTTAAGCAATCTAAAATATTTTCTACTCGCCCTAAATATAATTATTTACCCTTTGGGCGGAGTTAAGCCCTTTGCTATGTTGACTTCGTGAATATTTTCATGAGTCTCCGGGCAAATACCGGTAGATACCCTTCATGGTCTAATAACAGGTGCAAATTTACTGCTCCCTTTTTAAGTCCAGGTCTCTTCTGCAATCCTGTAAGACTCATCCTTAGAAAAAATTTGTAGAGTTTGTCCAAAAAAACAGCCTAAATTTATTCATTGGGAGCCTCCTTTTGGAAAGTTAAAATTATCAAGTATTTGTTCAATCGAGGCATTTTTCAAAATTTATTTTGGACAGATGTGAATTAATCTAAAATTTTAATAATTGTAATAATAGCGATTTGTAATTCTTGAAAATTTGTTTATTATGTGGTAGCATTTTTCCCAATGTGAGGTGAAGCAATGAAAAGATTCTTTCTGATCCTTTTTGTTCTTTTTGTTTCGATAAATGGATTTTCACAGACAGGAACGCCGCCACCTGTAGCTGTTCCCCAGAACTTACCTCCACCAAATATTGACTCCATAATTTTAAATGGTCTTCAGGAATTATCGGGAGGAAGGCTCAATAAAGCAGTTGATATACTTGGTGAATCTGTGAAGATGATGCCGAACTACCCGAGGGCGTCTATTTCGTACGGTTTTGCCCTATTTATGCTTGGCAATTTTGAAGAGGCGTCCAGAAGTATAACTGATGGTCTTATACCACTTGTAGATGCTGAAAAGGAGATGGAGGACTTGAGGACATATCTTAAAGATTATAAATTATTTGTTCAGAGAGTTGATGGGCTCGGAAGACTCGTTGCTAGCAGGCAAGATAGCACAAATCTTAGAATCCTTTATGCCTTTGTATATAAATTTGCAGGTTACAGAGAGTACTCTCATAAGGTATTAAACTCAATAGGTCCTGATAAACCTGAGAGCAAAGCCGTTAAAACCCTTTTAAATACGACGTTTGTAGTTAAACCATGGATAGACCTTCCTCCGCCGGCATTTTCAAAGGAGATTTACTATCCACAAAATACACCGCCCCCTCCACCAAAGAGCATCCCGTTAAAGCCGCTGATGCCTCCTCCGAGAGTCTTTGCCATGGCATTCGGTATTGGAGGACATGGGCTCACGGGTCAGATAAGAGATTCAAAAGATTCAAAGGATCTGTTATATAATAGTCTACAGGGAGATGTGGCGGCATTTTTTGAGTTTTCATTCCTGCTTAGTAATATGGAGATTGTATTTGACTTCTGGGGAGGAGGAGTCTATGGATATCTGTATGACAATGAGAAACAGAGCTTTAATTTATATAGTGCAGGAATGGGTTTTGCATACCATTGGATAAAAGATGTTCATCTCAAAGGTGGTTTTGATCCATCGATCAAGCTCGGATATAATGCCTACTGGATGGAACAGGATCAGTATCTTGACGATACTTATTATCTGGGTTCGCAGGAGGTGGCTTATGGGCATGGGCCAGATCTGAGCCTGAGGCTGGAATATTTATTCAGAGGGTTTCCGATGGATGTAGCTTTTGGGATGGAGTTTGGATATAAGGTTCTTATTCTCAATGAAGAGACTACCAATAAAATAAGGCCACTTGATGGAGGCTCTTACAATATACTCGGAAGAGCCACTTTAAAATTTTGAGGTTTTGAGCAATTCCACGGATCTCAGGAAATATCCCCGCATTAAAACCTTCTATAAGAAAACGGATTGAGCGCCTTTTCAGGAGAAGACTATTAAGAGATGAATTCATAAACAGGCAGATAACAGAAGACATAACGAGATTATCATTTGAAATACGACGTGAGATTAATATTGTCTTGAATAGAGAGGGCAAAGTTCTGGATGTGATAGTTGGTAAAAAGGATGGTACAGATACAGCATTGTTCGACACCTTTATAACTACCAATACATATTATTCCAGAAATAGAATTATAAAAACATCTTTTGCAAAGACATTGTCGGATAGAGAGATTCTTATACTGAACAGACTCAGACTGGACTCACTTGTTTTCATCGGGCTGGAGGAGACAGGCAGGATTTCTGACAGGGTTGCGATAATGAGAAAGCCTCCAAACACAGAGGATAGACTTCTCTTTCTACCATTAAACGATAGAAAAAATGAAAGTCTGTTTTCCACATATATTAATGCGTTTGAGGAGGAGTTGAGTAGATTCAGAGAAAACAGAAAACAGAATAGAGATGAGAAAAGGGCAATTCTAATCGGTTGTGGACAGATACCCGATAGAGAGATATCCTTTTACTTAAATGAGTTATCTTCACTGCTTCTTACTCTGGGAATTAAGACGGCAGACTCCCTCTGGCAGAAGAGAATACCAGACACATCCTTTCTTGTTGGCCGTGGAAAACTTCAGGAGATCGGTTTTGAGGCAGAGTTCCACAACGCTGACCTTGTAGTCTTTTTTAATTCTCTCTCTCCTATGCAGAAGAAAAATATTGAAGATACTCTTGGTTTGCAGGTTCTGGATCGCAATCAGGTAATCCTTGAGATCTTTGCCAGACGTGCCAGATCAAATGAGGGTAAAATACAGGTAGAACTTGCCTCTCTTAAGTATCAGCTCCCGAGACTGACGGAAAAAGACACAGGGCTTTCAAGATTGGTTGGAGGATTTAAGACAAAAGGTCCTGGAGAGACAAAGCTTGAGATGATGAAGAGACAGACAAGAGAAAGGATAGCCCTTCTTAGCAAGAAAGTTCAGGAGATAAGAAGAAGAAGGGAATTTACCCGACAGAAAAGGAGAGCCTCTGAGATACCTATTGTAGCAATCGTGGGATATACAAATGCTGGAAAATCCACTCTCTTGAACAAATTGACCAATAGCACCGTCTATACCGAAGATATGCCCTTTGCAACACTTGACCCAACAGTCAGGAGGTTTACTTTTGATGATGGTTTTTCGATTCTTCTCTCGGATACTGTGGGATTTATAAAGGACCTCCCTTATGAGTTAAAAGAGGCATTTATGGCGACTTTTGAAGAGATTAGAGGGGCTGACCTGATCTTACACCTGGCAGATGCCTCAAGCGAAGATGTTGAAAGACAGATAGAGGCTGTAGAGGAGATCCTTGTAGAACTCGAGGTAGATCACATACCAAGGATACTTGTCTTTAATAAAATTGATATGCTTAAAGAAGCCATTATTCCTGGAATTAAACGCTCAGATGGAATATATATATCTGCAAGCACAGGGGAAGGACTTTCTGAACTACTTAATAAAATGCGTAGATTTTTGATCTTATCAAACTAAATAATTTTATTGCACTACCGTTGAAAATTTATATTTATTCGTATCTGCCCAAAATAGATTTTTCAAATAAAACTTCTTAATCTATCTTCAACAGTTCATTCAGTAATAGATGCCTTTATTATGGTTTGTAAATTAAAATCATATAAGGTGATTTATGGAAGTAAATAAACACTAATAATACCCATACCTATATACCTGATTGAACCGAAGCCTCAATAATTAAGTTCAAGAAGTATAAATTGGACAGTATTTTGAAGGATAAAAAAGATATCGCGGGGGTAACCTGATATTAAAAACTCGAATTAATCATACCTAACATATTGTTTTATAAAGATAAATTTTATGATCTCAGAATATTTTGGACAGTAGTGGAAATGCAATAATCTTAAATAAAAACCAATCAGGATTGTATGTAATAAATTACACAACAAACTTTGCAAAATTGATACAGAAGATTAAAAAGGCATAAATAAACAGCCCAACCCTTCCCCACACGCAGGATTACCAAACTTGTCGAGGGCGCATCTCTCATTTTCGCCAGGCGGAGATATACATATCAAATCTCTACAGAGAAGCCCTTCTTTGCACAACACCTGACCGTATAGACCAAAAAGACACTCGCCACCTTCGCTGTGTAATTCTTTACATATACCATCGCCTATATCGCAGCCCAGACCTTCTTCACAGAGAATATTATTTGCACAGTTCTACCCTGTCTTCGGTAATTTTTTATATGTTTTATCGTTTATATCACAATATAAACCTTTATTGCATTCTTCTTCAAGACAGTTTTCATTCTCGAGAGAAGGTTCACTACATATTCTTTCTTTTTGAGGAAGCAACACAAAAATACCCTTCGCCGCAATCATAAGGGGAATAACATTTATTAAAGGCAATACTCTCATCTCTTGTCTGACAGATATTATTTATACAAAGCAGATTTGTATCACAATCCGTAGATGCTACACATGGCTCACCCCGGGATGCTGGCTTTACGCAAATATTAGAGCTGTTGCATACAAGCCCTTTTTTACACCATATGTTTGTATATTCTTTGCCTTCCGAATGTAATTCTTTACATATACCTTCAGGGACACAGATTCCATCTCCACCCGCGCAGAATCCAGCATTGCATTTATCGCCTATTTTTGCATTGCTAAAGAAGATTGGACAGTCTATATCAAATCTTGAAGGCAAAGGTAGATTACATTCGTTAATAGATTTTTCAAGTGAATCGAAACATTAATTTAGATTTGATAAATCGATAATAATGTCGTTTTCTTTTATGGTACTTGCAATATTATCCATCTTTTGTAAACAGAGATTCAGTGTATGCTAATAGCAGTTTAAGGGAAACCCTTCTATCTGATTACAATTGCATCTTTTTGCGGCATTACACATCTTTTCTGCATAAGGCTTGCACCATAATTCTTTCAAGTCTTCTATGGAATAGCTTGCCTTTTCAATCTCTTTTTCCCTTGTTGAGCAGGAAAGACATAATATGATGATTAAAACAATCATAAGGTATTTCATAATTTACCCTTAAGGGGCCACAACAAACATATTCCCGACAAAAGAAAATAAAAGAAAAGAAATAAAATTTATTTTTTCAAGCCAATATACAGAATATCTTCTGGCTTCTTGTTTTGAACGACGGCATAGTCAAAAGCCTCTCTGATTGAGGCGGGCGGTATATCTCTGCCTCCAAGACCGATTATAAATGGATATATCTCCGGCATATACCTCTGTCCATATAGATATGCCTTGATCTCCTGTGCAAAAATACCTCCAACTCCTACAGAAATATTTCTATCGAGTATAAAGACCTTTTCTCTGCCTTTGAGGAGATTTTTTAGCTCCACACTATCCATAGGTCTGAAGGATTTTATCTTCAAAAGACCTACCTTATAACCCTTTTCTCTTAATTCATCTACAACGATTCTTGCCGTAGAGGTAAGCGATCCACTTGTTATGTATAAATATTGAGCATCGTCTGCTCTGTAGGTTTCAATCATCGGGTAGTCTCTTCCAAATATCTTGTTAAATTCTGCCTGAGCCTCTTTGTATACATCGACTGCCTGTTCCATAGCGAGTTGCATATTGTACCTGAGTTCAAAGTAGTGCTCAGGACCTGTAAGTCCTCCAAAAGCCGCAGGATTGTTTATATCAAGTTTGTACTGACTGTTGAATGGTGGCAGAAATTTATCCACCTGTGATTGCTCAGGGACATCGACAATCTCATAAGTATGTGAGAGAATGAATGCGTCGTACACCAGCATAACAGGTAAGAGTACCTTCTCGGCTATTTTGTAACCAAGAATCACATTGTCCAGAACTTCCTGATTATTTTCGCAATAAAGCTGGATCCATCCACAGTCTCTCTGAGAGAGCGAGTCGTTCTGATCCGACCAGATATTCCATCCGGGTCCCATTGCACGGTTTACATTGGCAAGTACGATGGGATATCTGCCCAGTCCTGCCCAATGAATGAGTTCATGCATAAGTGCAAGTCCCTGAGAGCTTGTAGCGGTGAAAGCCCTGCTACCCGCGAGTGAGGCGCCCAGCACGCAGGCAAGTGCGGAATGCTCGGATTCTACCTTTATAAAGGTCGCATCCATCTTTTTTGATGCGCAGAGTTCTGAGAGCTCTTCAACAATCTGTGTCTGTGGAGTAATAGGATATGCCGCAATTACCTTTACTTTTGAAAGCATAACCCCATAAGAGACTGAATGATTTCCCATCAGAACTTTTTTCATATCTTGCTCTCCTTCTCCATTCCCATTGCATTACGCGGACATTCCGTTACACAGATGCCGCATCCTTTACAATAATCATAATCTATGTTGTACCCAAATTCGCCTTTTTTGTGGCTAATCGCATTATCCGGACAGAATATATAACAGTTGTCGCACATCGTGCATCTGCCACAGTGGAAACAACGGGATATATCGTGCATCGCCTGTTCATGAGTAAGCCCGAGATTCACTTCAGAAAATGAAGATGTGCGATCTGATAAATGAATCTTATTCATAAGAGATCTTTCAGATGGTAGAAAGTATGCAGTATTTATACTCTTTGGGTCAACCGTTGCCTTTTCAACTTTTACTGGTAGTTCTTTGTGGGTTCCAAAGACAAACTTTTCTCTATAGAACTGCATTGAGATGGAGCCACATTCACCTATTGCAATCTCTTTTATTACATCATCAAAGTTGAGTTTCCTTAACTTACAATCAATGGCTATGGCTGCCTTCTTGCCGCTTGCTATTGCATCTACAACTGTATGTGGCTGCTCAATAATATCTCCTCCAGCAAAGTAGTTTTTAATTGAGGTTGAGAGATCTTCTTCTACAAAAACATTTCCTTTTGATATCTTTATCTCAGGCAGAGAGCTGTCATCAATCTCCTCACCAATAGCTGAGAGTATCATATCACAGGCTATTTCATATTCAGAGCCTTCTATGGGTTCGGGCTTTCTCCTGCCAGAAGCATCCGGCTCACCAAGCTTCGCCTTCTGAACCAGTATTCCAGACACTTTTGAATCGGATAGAATTATCTTTTTGGGGATTGTGAGCTCTTTTAGTACAACCCCTTCCATGAGAGCCTCCTCAATCTCCTCCTCCCATGCAGGCATCTCGGCTCTACTCCTTCTATAGATTATAATCACTTCCGCACCGTTTCTTTTTGCAACGCGGGCAGAATCCATGGCTGTATTTCCACCACCTATTACAACGACCTTCTTTCCAGTTGAGACCTTCTCTTTTAGGTTTACCTTCTTTAAATATTCAAGACCGCTCATTACGCCATCTGCATCCTCGTTTGGGATACCCAATTTTTTACTCTTATGGACACCTGTTGCCAGAAAGACTGCAAAATATGATTTGAGCGAATCCCAACTGATATCCTTTCCAACTCTCTTTAGACAGTGGATTTTAACACCAGCCTGAGTAAGCACCTTTATCTCTCTTGCAAGAACATACTTTGGTAGTCTGTACTCAGGAATACCTGTTCTCAATACTCCCCCTGGCTCCTTTTCTGCCTCAAATATCTCCACATCATAACCGAGCCTCAACAGGTGATATGCACAGGAGAGACCAGCAGGACCGCTGCCGACAATGGCGACCTTCTTTTCCGTAGATTTTGCAATCTCTTCTTTTTTTATTTTGTAATCAGATGATGCATGGTCTGAGAGAAATCTTTCGATATTGTTGATCGCCACAGATTTATCATAATATGCTCTGGAACATTTTAGTTCACACGGGTGAAAACAGACCCTTCCAGTAATGGCAGGGAACGGATTCTCCTCTTTAAATAGTCTCAACGCCTTATCAAAGTGCCCCTCCTCAAGAAGTCTTATCCAGCCCTCTACATTCTCTCCAGCAGGACATCCGGCATGGCAGGGTGAGACTCGATGTGAATAATAAGGCTTGAGATATCTCCACGAACCGGTGAAGTTCCATCTCATTGTTGAGAGGGACATTGACATTGGTGGCATCTCTTTATAGTTGCTCAAAATAACCGGTTTTTTGTCTTCAATCTTTTTTTTCATTTCTTAAACCTCATTTTAGAATCTTTATGTTTTCATAAGCCTTTTTTGCTGCCTCGCAGTTTGCCTCTGTCTTTATCGGTATCTCTTTTCTGATACCGTCCTGAATGCTCTCGAGTTTTACAAGTTTTGTCTGAGCAGCAAAGGCTCCAAGAATAACTGTATTGATTATGGGACTTGTGGCAGAACCGAGCCTGAACTCCCTTGCGATGCTATCGGCATCAATCGTTGCAACTCTGAACCTGCTATATTTTTCTCTGTATTCTTCTGGAGAGGAGTCCGTGTTGATAAGGATTGTTCCGTTCTCTTTTAAGCCGGATGTGATATCTACTGTCTTCGTAAGAGTAGGATCCAGCACAATAATACAGTCGGGGGTATAGATATTACATTTGAGTCTTATCGGGCTGTTGTCTACTCTGGTAAATGCAGCCACCGGTGCACCCCGTCGCTCAACACCAAAGAGAGGGAACGACTGTACATACTTCTGTTCGGCAAAAAATGCCATAGCCAGAATTTTGGAGGCAATCACCGCCCCCTGACCACCTCTTCCATGAAATCTGATCTCTACCATAATTAAACCCTTTTTCTTTCTAAACCGCTTACAGGAGAAACATGAAGCATCTCTTTGATTATAACTCTCATTATAAGCGGCATATTAATATGATAAAATATCTCCAGCACTGCGTATTTTTTCCTATCATAAATGCTCTACTATTCAAGAAAAAATGACAGTCTTTAAATTTTCTTCTGGTTCACGCATCGTATGAACTTCTATTTTTCTTGCTGGCACAACAACACACTTATCCTGTTTTTTCTAAATTATAGAGTCTGGTAATCAGGTATCATGGTAAAAAATAGTGTCAGGTATTTTTTATTCTCTGTGTAAATTGTTGTGTTTGAAAGATAAAAGACATACCAACAGGTGTGCATTTGTGTTGAGGGGTAAATTATTATTTTGTTACACATCTATCCAGAATAAATTTTGCAAATGGAAGCCTCAATCAGTTATATCTTATGATATAAACCTTTCTGAAAGGAGGCTTCCGATGAATAAGTTTAGCAGTATTTCTGGACAAATTCTTGAGATTTCTAAGAATGAATTTTATGAGGCTGTAAGAGAGAC
>JBBISZ010000069.1:0-7980 GCA_037441045.1 Deltaproteobacteria bacterium
GACTTTGAAGATGACTTAAATGTGGGGCTTGTTACAACAACATCTCTAACCTCTACAAGTGTATTCTCTGGAACTGCACCTCCCTGAATATTGTATACAGTCACCACAGAATATCCACCGTCTGTAATCTCCACATCCATATTTGGAGTATCTCCACCAGATATTGCATCCTTTGGTTTAACATCTGTCCCTGTATTATCTCTCGTGCTACCACAATAATATGGCACGAAAGATGCCAGAAGCAAAAGTACAAATGCCACAAATCTTAACAAATTTTCCTTTTTCATTACTTCCTCCTTCTATTAGAAGTATTATTCGTCAAAACTAAAGAGCATTGCAAGATCATCCTTCCCGATAAACTTACCTATGCTCTCTTCATTTCCAACAACTTTTTCAAATATATTCTTCTTTTTCTCCTGAAGTCTCAAGATCTTCTCTTCAACAGTACCAACAGTAATAAGTTTATACACAAACACATTCTTTGTCTGTCCGATTCTGTGCACTCTATCTGTCGCCTGATCCATTACAGCAGGGTTCCACCACGGGTCATAATGAATTACATAATCAGCACCAGTAATATTGAGTCCTACACCACCTTCCTTTAGGCTTATTAGAAATAGGTTTCTATCTGTGCTTGAATTAAACTCCTCGACCATCTGTAATCTCTTATTTGCCGGTGTAGAACCATCCAGGTAGAAATATGGCACATTCTCTTTATCAAACTCTCTTTTTATAATAGACAACATTTCAACAAATTGAGAATAGACTATCAATCTATGCCCTTCATCAAGAACACTCAATACAATATCTTTCATCAATTCCAGTTTGGACGACTCCATCTCTCTGGATTCTTTGAACTCTTTTAATATATTTGGATGACAGCAGACCTGCCTCAATTTCATCAATGCGGACAATATGGTTAGCGAACTCCTGCCCAGCCCCTTCTTCTCTACCTCTGAAAAGACCTTTTCTCTCTGTCCTATAAGTATAGATTTATAAATCTCTTTCTGTTCATCAGACAGAGTACACTTTTGAATGATATCCATCTTGGGAGGAAGATCTGAGGCAACCTGACTCTTGAGTCTGCGAAGCACAAATGTAGATGTGAGCTTTTTGAGTCTTGTAGATGCCTTCTCATCATTCAGTTTTACTATCGGTACATCATAGACCCTTCTGAATCTCTCCAGTCCACCCAGATATCCCGGCATTAAAAAATCAAAGATAGACCACAATTCAAGAGGTCGGTTTTCAAGAGGTGTACCCGTAAGAGCAAGTTTATTGTCGGCCTTGAGTAGTTTGCTCACCTTCTTCGTGGTTGATGTAAAGTTTTTGATATTCTGTGCCTCATCAAGAACAACATACCTGAATTTTATATTTTCCAGAACCTCATAGTCTCTTCTCAGAATTCCGTAGGATGTAAGGATAATATCATAGTCGTTGAAGGATGGAACCTTCTCTCTCCTCTGTCTTCCATAATAAATATATACCCTCAGAGAAGGAGCAAATCTCATAATTTCAGAATACCAATTCTGTAAAACCGAGGTGGGTGTTACTATCAAATTTGTTCTTGACCCTTCTTTTGCCTTTTTATACAACAGCAGAGAAATAGTCTGAATAGTCTTTCCAAGCCCCATATCATCTGCAAGAATACCAGAAAGACCAAAATCAGATAAAAATACAAGCCAGTTCAACCCCTTTTTCTGAAACTCCCACAATTGTGCCTTCAGTTCCTTTGGAGGTTCTATCTCTCTTATCCCTTCAAATTCATCAAACATCCGCTTTAGTCTCAGAATATTCTCATCATATTCAATATCTCTAATAAGTTTTAGAGTCCCCTCAATTAACTTCAACGAGAAAGTTGGCATTCTGATCTGCATTTTTTCAACATCTACATATCCGTATTCAAGCACATCATCCCATAATTTGAGCAGCACATCATTATCAATAGGAACAAATACCTTCTCTTCAATCTCAAGAAACCTCTTTCCCTCGGAGATTGCACCAATTACCTTCTCAGACTCTATCTCTCTTTTACCAGAATAAAAACTCATTCTGGGCTCAAACCAGTTCAACCCCTCAGGCATTACAATCTTTAGTTTAAAAAATACAGGATTTGTAAATGTAATCTTTCTTGCAATAGAGTCCTCAGAAAGACTCATATCGTCCCCAAAGAATTCTGGCTCATTGTATAAAATATCAAGAAGCCTCTCCTTCTTGATTCGCCATCTACCATCTGTATTCTCAAATCCCTTCTCAACAAGACTATCCTTTATATTCTTTTCAAAATCTATGTCTCTCTTAATGATATTGAGTTTATTATTCTGCTCCATAAGACAGTATCTCGTATTCAGCAATGAGTCTGATATTCTTGTGCCTGAGTAATCAAAATAGAGTTCTACTGGATAATTTGCCTTACCATCTCCAATATGCATATAAGCTACAGGTACCGGCGCATAATCCATTTCAATCCTGACATCTTTTGAATCTTTATCTACAAACTGGATACTCGTATTTTCATTTTTTATTAGTTCAAGTAGTTGTAAGGCCTCATCCTTCTCAACCTCAACCTCTCCATATCTGGAGACATACTGCCAGAGGTGTGACTCCACCTCGCTCAATGGATAAATAACCCCATTCTTATAGATTGCCTGAGGCTGATTTTCAGGGAAGGCTACAACATTTTCAGGTATATATCTGAGTTTTAAAAAGAAATTCTTATCTTCCTGAATCTTCTCAACAATAAACCTCACAGGATATGAACCTGAATTATTCAATCGAATAGGAATCTGCAAAAAGACATCATATATTTCCACAATATTAAAAAAGCCCAATATCTCATAAAAATTTTCAGGGGTAATTGGAATACCCCCATAAAGAGGGTCATAAAAACTTCTAAAAAAGTATATGTAGACACGTTCTTGAGGTGTAAGTGTATATTTTTGAATTATATCCTCTGTAAGTGGTCCAATATTTTTGTTGGTCTTGTGATCCAGAAATTTTAAGACAGCATTTGAGGTGCCTATAAATGCCATTACATACTTTATTTTCTGAATATCCACCTCGGGTTTCTGTTTTTTCATCTTGAGATGATTCAGTAGTGTAAACTTTTGTTGAGATGTTGCTTCACTTATCTCCTCATGTGCCCCCTCAAGAAAGGCAATTACAAGTGCCACCATGTGTTTGCAGATATTTCCAATAAATGGACAATTGCAGTTCTTCTCCACAATCTCATTATTTTCCAGTCTTACTGATGTTGTATAAATCTTTCCATTCTGATTGCGCACATTCCCCATCAATCTTACAAAACTTTCTGTTCTATCTACCTTGACTGAAATTACATAACCATCTCTGAAATACTGCTGGCCTCTCAGATAAATTGGCAGAGTGGCAAGTCTCTCAAGTTTACGATTGATTATGTCAATAACCTTTTTGTCTTCCAAGTAACTCTCCGCACAATGCCAATTTTTTATCTAATCAAACAATATAAATCCTGTCAACAGAAATTGTGATTTATGTCACAGGCACTGGTAAAACTCAAGAGACCGAATATATGATTTGTTTTATAGTACAAAACGCTACTTCTATAAGCAAAATTATAATAAAATTAATAATCGATCCCTTGACAAAAAAGCGAATAAATGAAATTATATGGCATATTTTGAGAGGAAAAATCCTTATGTATATTGGAAAGGATATTGACAGGATTGACGGATGGGAGAAGGTAACGGGGAAGACCCGTTTTGTAGCAGACCACAGGATGCCCGGGATGCTGTTTGGTCTGACAATCAGATCACCAATCTCAAAAGGCAGGCTGAAGAATATTTATTTTGACAACAGATTTGATTTTTCCCAGGTTGTAATCGTCACAGCAAAAGATATAAAAGGTTCAAATTTTATACACATTATCAAAGATGACATGCCCTGCCTCGTATCCGACAGGATTAACTATCTTGGCGAACCTGTAGCACTCATAGCAGCAAAGAGTCCAGCAATCGCCTATGAAGCATCAAGACATATAAAAGTTGAGACCATAGAAGAGACACCCTTACTTGGCATTGAAGAAATTGTAAAGACCTACAAAAGAGAGCCAGATTCTCTTACCTATTTTTACCAGCCCACCATTAATAAAGGTAATTTAAAAGAGGGATTTGATGAAGCAAGCTATATTGTTGAGTCCGAATTTTATACAGGTTTTCAGGAGCATCTATACCTTGAGCCTCAGGGAGTACTGGCATACCAGAAGAACGGTAAGTTCTTTATTCTTGGTTCTCTTCAGTGCCCTTATTATGTAAGACCTGCAGTTGCAAAAGTGCTGGGAATTAGCGAAGAGGATACAATAATTATTCAGGCACCTACAGGTGGTGCATTCGGTGGGAAGGAAGATTTCCCGAGTCTTCTGGCAGCCCATGCAGCATTGCTCTCTCAAAAGTCCGGAAAACCTGTAATGATAGTATATGATAGAGAGGAGGATATATCCTTTACAACAAAGAGGCATCCATCATATGTTCATCACAAAGCGGGCGTGATGAAGGACGGTAGAATTCTGGCACTCGATTCCACCATCCTGTTTGATGCAGGTGCATATACAACTCTATCTCCAGTAGTTCTATCCAGAGGCACACTGCACAGCTGTTCAGTCTATTCAATCCCGAATGTAAGAATTGTGGCAAAGGCTGTTATGTCCAACATCCCACCCCCTGGGGCATTCAGGGGCTTTGGTGCACCCCAAACAATATTTGCAATGGAATCATTTATTGACACCATAGCCCACAGACTGAAACTCAATCCCTATGACATCAGGAAGAAGAATCTACTCAGAGAAGGTTCTCAAATGGCTTTTGGGCAGGTCTTAAAGGAGGGCGTTGCCGCGGAGAAGTGTCTTGATAGAGTAGTTGCAATCTCAGGATTCAATAAAAAATATGAATCATATAAAAAACAGGGGAAGAAGAAAGAATCCGATGTATTAAGAGGCATAGGCATTTCAACAATTCTACATGGTGGATCATTTACTGGAAGCGGAGAACAGGTACTCAAATCCAGAGCAGCAATTGAACTTCATCCAGATGGGATAGTTGAGATTCTTGTTGCAAATACTGAGATGGGACAGGGGATGATTACCACATTCTGTCAGATAGTAGCAGAAAAACTGGGTATCCCTATTGAGATGGTAAGATGCCCACTACCCGACACATCAGTTGTACCAAATTCAGGTCCAACAGTAGCATCCAGGACCACAATGATTGTAGGCAGAATACTATTGTTATGCTGTGATGAATTGCTAAAGAAAATAAGAGACAAATACGGAGACGAAGTAAAGATAGAAAAAGGCATCGTGTACTTACAGAAATCTCGAAGGAGACTCAGCTTTAAAGAGGTGGCATCCGCACTAAATAAAAGTGGTAGAGTATATATTGAGATGCCATACGACTTTCCACCCGATCAGGTCTGGGACGAGGAAAATTATAGAGGGACAGCATATCCCGTATATTCATGGGGAGCTATTGCAATTGAGATAGAGGTTAACAAATACACTCTTGATGTTACTCCTATTAATTTATGGACAGTCTATGAAATAGGCAAAGCCATAAACCGCAAGGCGGCAATAGGGCAGCTGGAGGGTGGCTCCATACAGGCTCTCGGATACGGACTTCTTGAGCGATGTGAACTTAAAGATGGTAAATTCTATCAGAACAAATTACAGACTTATATAATTCCCACATCAGAGGATATACCAGAGATTAAAACGGAGATACTTGAAGTTCCATATTCAAGAGGACCGTTCGGTGCAAAGGGTATTGGAGAACTCCCTCATAATGGAGTGGCGCCAGCCCTGAGAAATGCTGTTCTAAATGCACTCGGTCTGGAAATAAATGAAATCCCAATTACACCCGAAAAAAAATCCGCATCACTGAAAAACAGAGGGCTATTATGATAAAGAGGCGATGGAAGATAAATTCAAAAATACAGACTGTAGAATTCTCAGAGGACTCAAGACTTCTGGATGTCTTAAGAGAAAGACTTGATCTTATAGGGACTAAAGAGGGATGTGGAGAAGGTGAGTGTGGTGCCTGTTCAGTACTTATTGATAATGTACTTAAACTCAGCTGCCTGATTCTTGCTGCAACATTACCTGATAATACAGAGATAATGACCATTGAAGGTATCGAAAATACTACGCTTGGAAAGAAGATCCAGAAGGCATTTATTGAGGCAAATGCCGTTCAGTGTGGATTCTGCACCCCTGGAATGATAATGGCAACTTATTATCTCCTGAAAAACTTTAAAAATCCAGACAATAAAACTATCAGGACGGCGTTATCAGGGAATCTCTGCAGATGTACTGGTTATCGAATGATATTTGATGCAGTACGCATAGCATCAGGGAGAAAGTAGGTTATGCATATTTTTATCCCTCAAGATCTTAAGGAGTTATTTGAAATAAAAAACAAGAATCCCGACGCACTTATAATTGCTGGCGGAACCGACCTGATGGCACAATTTCACAACATAAAAAAATTCCCAGAAAATATTATTTCAATATCACATCTAAAGGATCTCTCATTTATAAAAGAACAGAACAGCTTTATAGAGATAGGCGCTTTGACAACACACAACGCAATTACTTCCAGTAAGATAGTAAACAAGTATATTCCTGTATTATCCTATGCTGCATCCACAATAGGTGCCCCTGCAATACGCAATATGGGAACAATCGGCGGTAATATAGCCAATGCATCACCTGCCGCAGATCTACCTCCACCACTTTTATGTCTGGATGCCTCTCTTATTCTCACATCCTCTACCTCTTCAAGAGAGTTAAAACTATACGAATTTTACAGGGGATATAAAAATACAGCTCTGAAAAGCGATGAGATAATTTTTTCAATAAAAATTCCAATTCCTTCTAGCGAAGAATATATTGACTTTTACAAAATCGGCACTCGAAAGGCTCAATCTATAGCCAAGCTTTCCCTTGCAGGCCTGATAAAGAAGTCCAAAAAAGGCATTGAAACAGTAAGACTTGCGGCAGGCTCTGTTGCACCTATCCCATTAAGACTCTTTGAGGTAGAAAAGCACCTCGCACAGAAAATGCTAACCCGCTCTACTATTTCCAATAGCTGTGATATATTGATTAGATACCTCAAGCCCATTACCGATGTAAGATCTACAGAAGAATATAGAAAGACTGCACTTAAAAATCTCCTGATTAAATTTTTGACTAAAGTTTCATCAATTTAGTATTACAATAAACCACATCTACCAAAATAAATACCTATAAAAATTCATACCTGTCCATAATAAATTTTACAAGAAATCCTTTGAACTTAATCTTTCATGAAGTCTTTAACTAATCAATAAGCAACCTGATGGTATTATTGATCTATTCTATTTACATAAAGGGATTTACGGCAGTGGAAAAATAAACCATATGAGATTTTGCCTATTATGTCCGATGTAGAACAGGATCTCTTTAAGAGGTATATAAATTGGACATGAACTGCAATGTAACTGGCACCTATATCAGAAAACCCATCTCGATCCTTTATTTTTATCAATAATATCAAAGTATTAAGATAAGAATAGACAACAAGAAGTAATAAAAAGTACCTGGCACCTAAAACTTGAAATCTACCCTATACTTCTTATTTTTACCAATAAAATTAAAATATTAAATAGAATGAATTCAATAACAAATAACTCAAAAAAGTAACCAGCAATTTTTCAAACCTAAAAGAATTTACAAAATTAGTCCTAAATTAGTCTTTTTTGAAATACATATCACAAATACATATCACAGACAGTCGAAAATGGATTATGATGTGAATACAATCAGGTTATTATTGTACCTGGCACTTAATAACTGACAAACGAACAAATAGTAAAGTTTTTACTAATAATATCAAAGAGTTAAGCAAGACAAAGACTAAAAAGGTAACTGGCACCTTATTAGAAAGTCGTCAATTCTTTGAAAACCTGTCT
>JBBISZ010000069.1:8080-10917 GCA_037441045.1 Deltaproteobacteria bacterium
TAAAAAGGTAACTGGCACCTTATTAGAAAGTCGTCAATTCTTTGAAAACCTGTCTAGTCATAAGAAAAAAAGTAAAAAGTAATTGGCATTCAAGAGAGTAAGACCCATTGCAATTTATCCAATTTCTCATTTATAGCAATAATATCAATATGTTAAGATTAGAAGGGGCAACGAAAGCGGTAAGAAGGTAACTGAAAAAAGTAACTGGCACCTTTTTATATATCAAGAGTTATGTAAACATAGGAGTTAGATATTTATGGTTTGGAGGCATAATATATAAAATACAGGAGGAAGGTGATGTAAGATATTAGGAGATTATATGAACTATATAAATCCAAGCAAAAAAATATCAGGGAAAACACATGGTTCATACATCAAAGTTATCAAAATGTCTTGAGCGAACGAATGGAATTTTAATTATCAATGAATAAATGTCTATTTTTTCTTACTGTATTCCTTTATAACTTCTATAATTTTTTGTGGGAGATTTCGAGGTATATCTACAAGAATCTTAAGATATAGATCTCCTCTTCCATCTGATTTTAGATGTGGTACACCTTTTTGAAGGATCCTTAAAGTCATACCAGAAGTGGACATCTCCGGGATTTTCACACTGATAAGGCCATCAAATGTATCCACATCCACCTTTCCACCCAGAACAGCATCATAAATAGAGACAGGCAAATCTCTATAAAGGTCATCCCCTTTCCTTGTGTAGATAGCATCATCCTTTATATGAACCTCAAGATAGAGATCTCCGTCTCGACCGCGACCCCTACCGGGCATACCCTTCCCTGTCACTCTTATCTTAAAATTATTATCCACACCTGCAGGGATCTTTACTGAGAGTCTCTGCGTTTTATTGTACGAGCCATTGCCGCCACAAACCGAACATGTAGTTCTTGATACATAACCAGTGCCCCTGCAGGTTTTGCACTTTGAACCTATCTTAAACGCCCCTTTCATAATACCCTTAAATCCTGTTCCATTACAGTCAGGACAGATATTTTTACCTTTTGAGCCTATATAACCGTTTCCGGCGCAATTCTCACATCTAACAGGTTTTTCAAGAGAAACATCAACGCTATTACCAAGTACTACATCCCTCAATTCAA
Organism: Deltaproteobacteria bacterium; assembly: GCA_037441045.1. Taxonomy (GTDB): domain Bacteria; phylum Myxococcota; class SpSt-1050; order SpSt-1050; family SpSt-1050; genus SpSt-1050. Next base: position 9,196 of record JBBISZ010000069.1, read on the forward strand.
TATAAATTGGATAATTTATATCTTTACCATCTTCATCTCTAAAACTCTCTCCCCGTTGAGAAAAACCGTGTTCAAAGATTTCAGAAAAGATATCATGAAAACCCTCGAAACCTGAAAAGACATTAAAATTTTCAGAATCTACATTTTGATAACGGCCGTCCTGCTGATACGAATTGAAACCACCTCTTGGATCTCCAGTTAGATCATAATTTTTCCTCTGTACTGGATCTGAAAGGATTTCATATGCCTCATTGATCTCCTTGAATTTCTCCTCTGCTGCTTTATTCCCGGGATTGAGATCGGGATGATACTTCTTTGCAAGTCTCTTATAAGCACTCTTTATTTCTTTTTCTGATGCATCCCTGCTTACTCCAAGAATTGCATAATAATCCTTCATATAACTACTTCACCTCAATTGAGATACTGTTCTTTTTATTCTTTGGAAGTCTAATTGTTAGGACTCCTGAGGAATATGTTCACAAGATCCGGGAGTGTAAAGGTACGAATAAAATTTCCATACATACGCTCCATCCTGTAAAAATTTCCCTGAGATGCATTCTCATCCATATTTCGTATACCCTTTATTATGAGGGTATTGTCTTCAAGCCTGATCTCGATATTCTTCTGATCAACTCCTGGAATTTCAGCCTCTACAATTATCTCATTTTCATTCTCAAAGGCATCGACAGGTGGCTCCCAAAGGCCGCCCTGAAACGACTCTTTTCTGTGTTTTAAGGAAATATCCTCAAACATATCAGCGAATCTCTGCGCAAATGAAACAAACTCATAATAAAAATCCCATCTGGACATAATAACCTCCATCAAAGTTTATTAGCCGCCAGTTCTGCGAGGAATGATCGCTCTCCTTTCTCAAGCAGAATATGACCGTATATTTTTTCAGAAATAAATTTGTGTATGATATAAACAAGCCCATTATTCATTGAATCGACATAAGGATTATCTATCTGATAAGGATCTCCAGTAAGTATAATCTTGGTTCCTTCACCCGCTCTTGTAATAATAGTCTTTACCTCATGCGGAGTAAGGTTTTGAGCCTCATCAACAATAATAAACTGCTTGGGGAGAGACCTGCCTCTAATATATGTAAGAGGTTCTATCTCAATTATTCCCATATCTTCAAGCTCCTTATAACCTCTTGTCCTCTTCTTGTCCGTGCGACTGACACCCATAATAAACTCAATATTGTCAAAAATAGGTTTCATCCAAGGATTGAGTTTCTCCTCTATCTCTCCAGGTATAAAACCTATATCACGCCCCAATGGAAATATAGGCCTTGAGACCAGCATTTTCAAGTACTTATTCTCATCTGCAACCTTCATAAGTCCCGCCGCAATTGCAAGTAATGTCTTACCTGTACCAGCCTTCCCAACAAGAGTAATTATCTGTACAGAATCGTCCAGCAGGAGATCCATTGCAAAAGATTGTTCACGATTTTTGGGTCTTATGCCCCATACACCCTCTTTTGGAAGTTTAAAGAGTGATTTCAATTTTTTATTCTCTATATCAACTCTGGCAAGCGCAGACTGAGATGGATCTGTCTCAGATTTCAATTGAATAAATTCGTTGGGATATAATCCTCCCACATCATAATCAATTGCCCCTTTTTCAAAGAACTCATCAATCTTTTCAGAACTGGTAGTGACCTCTCTATAACCTTTATATATCTCAGAGATATCTTTTCTGTCACGCACATAATTGACT